>DASVMC010000474.1:0-5696 GCA_036384555.1 Niabella sp.
CGCCAGGTTCATACAACGGTTGATGACTTTGCGATCCAACCCAAAACTGTTCTTGTAATACCGTTTGCCGATTTTCAAACAGGTGGGTTTGCCATCCGTGATCATAAAGATCTGTTTATTGGTATTTTTCCTCCTTCGCAAAATATCCATTGCCAGCTCCAGCCCGGCTACCGTATTGGTATGATAAGGGCCTACCTGTAAGTAGGGCAGGTCTTTGATCTCTACCGGCCACGCATCATTTCCGAATACTACAATATCCAATGTATCCTTCGGATAACGGGTGGTGATGAGTTCACTCAGCGCCATGGCCACTTTTTTTGCAGGAGTAATGCGGTCTTCCCCGTAAAGGATCATAGAGTGGGAAATGTCTATCATTAAAACCGTTGACGTTTGTGTTTTAAAATCAGACTCCCGGATGCTGAGGTCATCTTCCTGCATACTAAAGTGATCAATGCCATGGTTGATCTGCGCATTGCGGATCGATTCGGTAAAATCGATCTGCTCCAGCAGGTCTCCAAACTGGAAGGGGCGTGTTTCGGGGTTGATCTCATCTCCCTGGCCGGGTTTAAATGTGTTATGTTCACCTTTACCGGCTTTTTTCAGCTTCCCGAAAATTTCTTCCAGGCTTTTTTTGCGGATGCCCTGTTCTGTTTTCGGCGTGATTTTTATTTCACCCTTCTGATGATCTTCGGTTATATAGCCTTTTTGCTTCAGATCTTCTATGAAATCACCTATACCATAGTCTTCTGTGCCCAGCTGATATTCCTTGTCCAGCTCATTTAGCCATTGCAGCGCTTCTGCAACATCGCCGCTGGTATAGGTAAGCAGCTGCATGAAAATGTCCAGCATTTTTTCAAAAGGAGATTTACCTTCTCCGTTTGCGTCAAATTTGGAAAACTGAATCCCTCTCATAGACTAAATGTATCAATAATTTCTGAAATGAAGAGTAGGATAAAACCTATGCCTTTTCTATAAAAGTAAGCGTCACTGCCCCCAAAGGCGCTGCTTATACTATATAACAAAGAAAGGGTTGGGATGGTTGCATAATAAAAAAATCCCCCGGGAACCAGGGGATTTGAATAATGAGGTATATTATTTTTTTCCGGAATCTTTTGGAGGAGCAGTTTTACCGCTATCTGCTGCCTTATCCGGAGCGGCGCCGCCGGGCAGCTCCTGTACATGACCGGGCTCTCCCTTCTTCAGCGGATCGTAATGTTGCTCAATGGCCTCAGCTGCTGCGCCTGCAATTTCATTCAACGGTTCATCAGTACTCTGGAAGCCCAGGTAATAATCCGGTTTCTCCGTTTTCAGATAATTATAATATTTGCGCTGGTCGGTCACATCTTTTTTAACAGCTGTAATGACCTTACGCGCCTGTTCCAGTTTTCCTGCTTTGTAATAGGCCTCAGCCAGCATCAGGCCGATCTGGTCGTGCTGATTGTAATGACTCACCATACCATAAGGCAGGTTTTCCGGTAAGATGCCCGCTTCAACTTTGTCCAGTAATTTAACCGCATCTTCTTTTTTGCCTGCATCTGCAAGATTACCGGCTGCTTCTGCAAAGATGCTCCGGATGTTCAGCAGGTGCCTTCTGTTCTCCTCGTCAAAATAAACGCCTGGTTTATTGGCACCTCCAAACTCGTATTTGGTCAGCAGGTTCTTATCAATCGCATCCAGGTTATTATCCCTGATCGATGTACCTCCGGCACGCAGCTGGCGGTAAACCTGATCGGTCACCCAGTTAGCCTGAGGTGTTTTGGTCACAAACGGAACCAGGCGATAGGACAGGCCGTCCTTCCGTAAAAACTGTCCAAAACCCAGACTTCCATAAGGCGCCGTAAAATAGATCGGCCGTTTCCACTGGTTGGATGCAATGATACTCAGCATAATAAGATCATTCCGCTGTATACCTGATGTTCCCTGAGGGATCTCGAACGGAACCTGAGCCAGTACGCTGTCTGCTGCAGTAGCTGTTCCGTTTTTAATTACCATGTCCTTATTAACCGGAACAAAGAAGCGCTTTATAGGAAGATAATCTGATCCTACATCCCTTTTGGTATCAGGGTCCTCTACGCGGGCACCAATCAGTGTCTTGATCACATCGTACAGCGGGTAGAAATTGTTCGGATCAATATTCTGCCCGGGCTGGGGCTGATTAAAGCGCAGGTATTCCCGGTTATGCCCTTCAATTTGTTCAGGGCTTAATATGACATCTACAGAATCGGCATCATTGATCTTGTAGCGGAGCTGGTTAATATACCAGTCAATGCCCAGTAAGCTCGTATTGATGATACGGATATCCGGACGTACATTCTCCACTTCCTGGGCATACCAGAGCGGGTAGGTGTCATTATCTCCGAAAGTGAACAGGATGGCATTAGGAGCACAGCTCTCTAAATAATCTTTTGCCAGGTCAGGTGCCAGGGTTTTCTTGCTGCGGTCATGGTCATTCCATTCCTGCTGCGCCATCAGCACCGGGACAATAAGACATAAAATAGCGGTAGCTACATTAGCCATTTTTATATTGGCTCCCTTACTGGAAACGGCTCTTATGATAAAGGTGAAAATGTATAATACTGCTACATAAATTACAGTAGTAACAACACTGGCAATAATAACACCGGAGAATGAACTGGAGATACTGCTGAGCGCTGTAATGAGGAACGTTGCTGATCCGCCGTAGATCAATAATTTCTGGAATCCTTCCTTGTCTTCCGGTTCCAATGCATTTCTAAGGAAGGCAACGACGGCCAGTCCTATCCAGATGGCAAAAGCATAGAAAGAACCTACATAAGCATAGTCCCGCTCACGGGGCTGGTTGCCCGGCTGGTTCAGGTAAAGAACAATAGCCATACCGGTAAAGAAGAAAAGGAGGAAGGTCACCACCCAGTCTTTCCGGTTTTTCAGGTAATGATAAACGAACCCGATGATGCCCAATATAAAGGGCAGCATATAAAAGGTATTATGTGCTTTATTATTTTTTAAACTATCCGGAAGCTGACTCTGATCGCCTAAACGGGCATTGTCCATAATGGAGATACCGGAGATCCAGTTCCCGTCTCTTTTATTGCCAAATCCTTCCAGGTCATTTTGCTTGCCGGCAAAATTCCACATAAAGTAGCGCATGTACATCCAGCTGGTCTGGTAGCTGATGAACCAGTTGATATTATCTCCGTAACTGGGTGCGCCATAAGCGCCCTGTCCGGTATTAGGATCCGGTTTGGCCAGTCCTAACCAATCTGCGTAAAAGTCTTTATGTCCCTGGTCATTGCTGGGGTCCCAGACGCGTACGAATAATTGTTTTACGTTACTGTTGTAATTATATTCACGCTTACGGCCTATCGGAATATATTTGTTATCTCCCTTAACATAGGTTTGCTCTCCCAGAACATAGGGGTCTTCCTGGTTAATATCTTCAGGCACCTGGGCTGCGTAATGGGCTCCGTATAATAAGGGCTGGGTGCCGTATTGTTCCCGGCTGAGGTAATAAACAAGGTTGATCGGGTTGTCTACATTGTTCATGTCAATGGCGGGATTGGCTGAGCTGCGGATCATGTTGGTGAAATACATGAAATAGCCGAGCATCATAAAAGAGAAGCACCAGAGAAATAATTTCAGGATCTTTAACGCTGTTGGTTTGATGAAGTACCCTAAAACAGCACCAATGATCAGCAAAAAGATAATCTTTACAGCAGCCATGGTACTTCCAAATGCAAAAGGCAAGAAGGTAAGGGTAAACAGGAGTGCTGTCCAAACAAGGATCACCGTTTTGGAAACATTGGATTTAAACCGGATACCCCAGACAATCAGTGCGGCTATTAAAATGAAATAGATAGTAAATCCGGAAAAGAAAGGCATGCCGAGGCTGTTCACGAAGAATATATCAAAAAGCCCTGCAGCCTTCATGCTGTACTGGATAATGGCCAGCTGTACAATCCCTGTAATTAAGCAGCCAACCAGGAAAGCAACAACACCGCTCTTTACCGTAGCCTGGTAGCGGCGATAAAAATAAATCATGACAATGGCCGGTATGGTCAGGAGGTTTAACAGGTGCACCCCAATGGAAAGCCCCATCATAAAGAACAGGAATACGATCCACCGGTCGGCCCTGGCTCTTGCATATTCATCTGCTCCTGCCAGTTCATCAGCATGTTCCCACTTCAGCATACACCAGAAAACCAGTGCAGTAAAAAAAGAAGAGCTTGCATATACTTCACCTTCCACGGCGCTATACCAGAAAGAATCAGTAAAAGTATAGGCAAGAGCGCCTATCACGCCTGCAGTCATTACAGTAAAGATCTGCTGACCGGTTAAATCGCTGCCGGCTTTTCCAAACATCTTACGCGCAAAATGGGTAATGGACCAGAACAGGAAAAGGATCGTTGCACTACTCATGAGCGCACTCATAAAATTGACTGCATTGGCAGCAGTCATTGGATTATCTCCAAAAAGTAAAATAAAAAACCGCCCCAAAAGGCTGAACATGGGCGCTCCGGGGGGATGGGCCATTTGCATTTTATAGGCAGTGGATACAAACTCTCCGCAATCCCAGAGGGAGCCCCGGGCTTCACGGGTTGTAGCATACGTAAAAGTGGCAATGATAAACACCACCCATCCTGTAAGGTTGTTTACTTTTTTGAAGTTCATTTTAAACGCATCTTTTTTCAGTGTTGGCAAAAATAGGGATAAACAGGCCATTTTGATTGATTGCCAGCCAGTATTACAGATATTTTATCAGTCCTAAAAATCAATGTTTTTGTGCTGTTTCGGCGTCATAAATCAGTTTTGAAATGTGAGCCAGGGTTTGAATGGTCTCCCCGGTCTGTTCCGGAGGGAATGTGGATAACAGAACCAATACATATTTCCTGCCATCTGGCAGGAAAACGACACCCGAATCATGCTGTAATCCTTCAATATTTCCTGTTTTGTGCGCTACTTTTACGTCTTGCGGCAGCAGCGCAGGAATAATGGCGTTCAGCTGCTGATCCATAAGGATATTGAGCATGGACTGAGCGGCTTTTTTACTAACCAGCTCTTTTTTAGCCAGTTGTTCGTATAATAAGGCAAGATCAAAAGCCGTGGTTGTGTTATTGAGCCCCTTATCATAGGCTTTTTGATCTTCTACGCCTCTCAAAACCCGGGTATCATAAGCACCCAGCTGTTTCAGGGTCTGCATAACGCTGGCGGGCCGGACCAGTTGTACCAGGGTATTTGTTGCCAGGTTGCTGCTCCTGACAATCATCAGGCGGGCCAGATCCCTGATTGCCATTTTCTGGCCCAGCTTATTGTAAAGGCGGGTTTCTGTATCATCCTGTGCATTTAAGGAATAAAGGCTGCTATCGACAATACTTGGGAAGGAATTGACAAGCCGAAGGGAATCGGCCAGCGAGATTTTATTTTCTGCTGCTTGCTGATACAATTCAATCAATACCGGGAACTTCATAGTACTGGCAGCGTGATAGACCTGTTTTTCATTAATATACAGGGCATCGCCGGTTTGCAGATCCTTAAATGCGACTGCAATATGAGCTCCTGACCGGTGTATGGAATCCCTGATCTGCTGATCTACAGACTGCATCCGGATCGGATGCTGCGCATTAATGATCAGTTGATTCAGCATACTGCCCCAAAAGAAAATGATCCTGACCGGGAATTTCATTTTGCCCACACGAATGAGCGATTAAGGTACTCTTTTT
>DASVMC010000475.1:0-2524 GCA_036384555.1 Niabella sp.
AATCTTTTATTCCCGGTTATCCAGGCATGGGCTATCCAAAGGAAGAGCGCACTGCAGATCATTTGCAGGATGCATTGAACAAGGCTTGCGCCATTGCTGCAAAAAATTCCATTTGCATCATTCTTCCAATGGACTGGCCACACCCGGAAGGCTTTTTAAATGTGGCTTTTGCTATTTCGTCCGGGGGCATTGTATTGGGCTATCAGGCTAAAAATCAACTGGACCCGTCCGAGGATACTTTTTGGATACCAGGAACCCAAAGAACTATTTTTGAGGTAAACGGCGTAAAGTTTGCTATTACGATCTGCCATGAGGGATTTCGCTATCCTGAGTCGGTTCGTTGGGCTGCCTGCAACCAGGCATCCCTTGTTTTTCATCCCCATTTTAATGGCAGCAATACGAATGGTGCTCCTCTTACCGAATGGGGTCATAAAAACAATCCCTACTATGAAAAAGCAGCCATGTTAAGAGCAATGGAAAATACCATCTACTTTGCCAGCTGTAATTATGCCTCCCAATATCCTGAATCTGCCAGCAGTGTTATCGATCCGACGGGCAATTGCATGGTACACGCTGCATATGGTAAAACGGAAGTGATCATTGCAACTATTAACCCGGCCCTGGCAACGGGTCTTTTAGCAAAAAGGTTCAAACCAGAAAACTATCTTTAACTGCAAAGATTGCTTCCTTTTACATCCTGTATTCGTTATTTATTATTTTAAATTTTCTCCAAACCGTTCCAGATATTCCAGCTCAGCTCTGCCTGGCCCACCAGCATATCATAGCCATTTTTTATAATTGCTCCCCGCTCCTGCCCCTCTTTCAGAAAGGAAGAGAGTGGTGGATTGTAGACCAGATCATATAAGTAATGCCGGGGAGTAATAAGATCATAGGGCAGATCAGGTTTGCCATCGGTTTTTGGAAAGCTACCCAACGGTGTGCAATTAATGATCAGCGGATAGGCATCCATTACAGCATCAGTAAGGGCTTTGTAAGAGAGCGCATTCTCACCGGGAGTTCTTGATACTAATTGATACGCGATCCCCAGTTTTTCTAATGTATACTGAACGGCTTTTGCCGCGCCTCCGGAACCAAGCACCAATGCCTGTGTGTGATGTGGTTGTAGTTGTTCCAGGAGCGTTACTTCAAAAGCAGTTGCATCTGTATTATACCCTTTCAACCGGCCTTCCGCAATTTTAATGCAGTTGCAGGCACCAATGGATGCAGCTTCTCCGTCTATCTCCTGTAAAAATGGCAACACCTGTTGCTTGTATGGGATTGTTACATTCAGGCCCTGTAAATCAGAATGCTGCGCTAAAACAGCAGGCAGGGATTCAACAGAAGGGATTTCAAACAGCTCATAGCTGCAGTCCGTTATACCCTCTCGTTCAAATTTTTCGGAAAAGAATTTCTTTGAAAAAGACTGGCTCAGAGGAAATCCTATCAGGCCATATAACCGCATTAAAAAGCCGTTTTATTATCAAGGTATAATGTAAACGAATCGCCGCGCAAACCAATACGCATCGCTTCCAATGCAATCACTTCATTGGGCGGAATGTTTCCGAGATTTACATTACAACCGATCAGCTCCAGGAAATAAAGCTGTTGTGCTTTTTGAGGGGCTTCCCAGATGATCTTTTCTGAAGGGATCTGAGTCAGGATCTCCTGCACCAGTCCTTCCCGAACTTCACCTGTTCCACGGTAGATACCCACATTACCCGCTTCCCTGGCCTCTGCGATCACATAACTGGAACCGGCATCCAGCTCAGCCTTCATCAGCTCAATCCATTTATACGGTGGTATGATGTGCGTAGCATCCTTACTGCCTACTTCACTTAAAACGGTGCCATGTTGGGTCAGCTTCTCTATATATCCACATTTTTCGGCATGGGGAATACTGATGGAGCCGTCGCTAACTTCCATATAATCAATACCAAAATGTTTGCAGATCGCAATATAATCGTCTACCTGGTTCCGGACCAGATACGCTTCGAATAATGTACCACCAAAATAGACGGGGATATTATAGGAACGATAGACTTCGATCTTGTTTTCCAGATTAGGAGTTACTACTGCTGTTCCGAAGCCCAGTTTTACTACATCCACATGCGGATAGGACACACTCATAAAACTTTTAGCTTCATCAATACTCAGGCCCTTATCCATTACCATTGTTATGCCGTTTGTACGTGGACGAACTGTCCTTTCTGGCATTTGCGACAAATTAAACTTCATTCGCTTTCAGTTATTAACGGCAACAAATGTAACTATTTTGCACAAGTTTAACTCAATTAAAGCATTTATAAATATGGAAAAAACGGGAAAACAGATCGGATAATTGATAAAACCAACTTAAATTGTTCCTGTAAAATCCATGAATGGAGTGCCATTTACTTATTTTTGGTTCTGATTTAATTATAAACATAATATACTTCTTCATATGAGGAAATCCGTTCGTATTTTCTGGCAAATCTTTTTTCTTTTATTCGGCCTTGGCATTCTGACCGTTCTCCTGGCTAACTGG
>DASVMC010000476.1:0-1762 GCA_036384555.1 Niabella sp.
GCCATTATGTAAAAATGGTACACAATGGCATTGAATACGCCATCATGCAGCTGATCAGTGAAGTGTACGGTCTGCTGAAAAATGAGGGCGTGACCAATGCTGAGTTTGCCGGACTGTTTGATGAGTGGAATAAGGGCGAGCTGCAATCATTCCTTATTGAAATTACTGCTGTTATTTTCCGGGAAAAAGATCCGGAAACAGGAAATGACCTTGTTGACATGATCCTGGATAAGGCAGAACAGCTGGGGACCGGTTTGTGGACATCCCAAAGCGCCCTGGAGTTAAATGTGCCGTTATCTGTTATTGATATAGCCGTATCCATGCGCTATCTTTCTTCCTTAAAAGAAAGACGGGTTGCTTATTCAAAACTCTATGACCACCAGAGTAAAAAGACCAGCGTAAATATCGAAGAGTTAAAAAACACCTGCCGGGATGCGCTCCATTTTGCCTTTATGATGGCTTATGCACAGGGACTGGAACTGATGAAAACAGCTTCGGCCCATTATAATTACGATACGGATATCAAAACCGTTGTCAAGGTTTGGAGGGGCGGCTGTATCATACGGTCTGCTTTATTAAAAGACCTGTTTGAAGCTTACGAGAAAGAGCCAGACATTTCCAATATTATCGGCTCCCAGCAATTTGTCGGTGAATTAAAAAATAAAAGGGCCGCTGTGGCGGATCTGCTGAAAACGGCAATGGATGCAGGAATGCCTGCAGCAGCATTTGCAGCTGTGTTAAATTATTTTGATGCCTATACACTGTCCCGGTTGCCGGCCAACCTGATACAGGCGCAGCGCGACCTGTTTGGAGCCCATACCTACGAGCGGATAGACAAACCGGGTCATTTTCACACCAACTGGAACTATACCCCTCCTGAGGCTAAACAATAAAAGCAACCCTAAAAGTAAATACCAACATGAATTTCAAACAAACGCCCGCCAATATTGTCATTTTCGGCGGCTCGGGCGATCTGTCGTGGAGAAAGCTTTTCCCCGCTTTTTATAATCTTTTTATTTATGACTACATGCCGCAGCAATTTAAAATTTATGCGGTCGATTTTCAGAATTTAAAAGAAGCTGAGTTTAAAAAACACATACTGGAAGGTATTAACCGTTTTTCCAGAAGTGGAAAGGTAAAACCGGCACAGTGGAAACAGTTTTCAGAAAAACTTCATTTTTTACAGGGAGATTTTACAAAGGACGACACGTATACCCGGCTGAAAACCGTTTTAGCACAGAATGATAAAGATTGGGGAAAACGCGCTACAAGACTTTTTTATTATTCAGTTGCGCCCCGTTTTATCGAGGTCATTTCAATAGCTGTTTCAAAATTCAAACTGGCGCCCTTGCCCGGCCGCGACCGCATTATTGTGGAAAAACCTTTTGGTACAGACCTGGCATCGGCAAAAGCCTTAAATCATTTGCTGAAAAGTAATTTTGAGGAAAAGCAGATTTGCCGTATTGATCATTACCTGGGCAAGGAAGTAGTGCAGAACCTGCTGGCCTTCCGCTTTGCAAATTATATTTTTGAGCCTTTATGGAATCATAATTTTATCCAGGACATACAGATCACCGTGGCGGAAACCGTTGGCGTAGGCACCCGTGCAGACTATTATGACAAAAGCGGTGCGCTGCGCGATATGATACAAAACCACCTGATGCAGCTGTTGTCTGTTATTGCCATGGAAAGCCCCATAGGTTTAAATGCAGAGGACCTGCGCGATGAAAAGGTAAAAGTGTTGAAAAGCGTGCGGCCATTT
>DASVMC010000477.1:0-2717 GCA_036384555.1 Niabella sp.
CGTACCCTGTAAAGGGCATCAGAAGCATAAAGCGCTGTATAAGGCAGCGGCGTTGCCGTACTATCAGACATATCATCTTCAAGGATATTATCTTTACGCAGCGATTTTGAAGTGGTACCAAATAACCCGCCGGTCAGTGAATCATTAACCACTTCAACAGGTAAATTCATTTGTGCTGTATCAACAACCGGTGCTGTATTGGCCGATGGTTCAGCTGATGGCTTTCTCTGGGTCTGAGTTGCTTTTTTATTGTAAGACGATGGAGCAGGCGTATCATATGCGCTGTGCTGGGCCCATCCTGTTTCAGATACGCCTCCTGTAATTAAAAGAAGCGCTATAAAAAAATTAAATTTCATTCGTATCTATTTTTAGTGGCCAGGCAGAATGTTGCGTACTACCAATAAGCCTGCTATTGAGCCAATAGCGTTATCTTTCCATTTCCCATTCCTGCCCCCATACGGCCGGTCATTCCTGCAATAAAAAAGATCAATATAAATTAAACGCAATAGGTGCCAAGGTTCTTGTACCACCCGGTCCCACTGCTTTTATTTCATCAATAGTAATCGTACTTCCCGGCTGTGCTCTTTCAATCAGGGAGCGGGCAGCCGAGAAAGAGTTTCCGGAAACGGCCTTATGCATAAATTCCGGATATCCGGCACCGGCAAAAGTAATAGTATAACCGGACACCGTAAATTTTACACCTTCAAATACAAAATTCTCCAGCTCTGCTCTTACGCCGGCCTGCGCTTTAAAATCATTCACCCGCATCCGGCCACCTTTGCTTGCACCTACCATTGCAGTGGGGGCCGGTACTGATTTCACCCGGAACTCAAAATTGCTTGTTTGCTTCCCGTCGTTCACCACAACGGTTGCAGTGCCGGGTGTGCTTACCTTTGCCATATACTTACCACGTGATCCGGAGATACTGCCCTGGCTGATGGATACGCGTAAATGATCCGCGTTCATACCACTTCCCCCGCCTACTGAAATCGGATTCTCCAATCCGACATACAGTACCTTTACCGCATCTGCGCTGACCGTTAATCCGGTAGGTGACGCTACCGTATAACTGATGTCCCTCGTAATCGTTGAAGTGGTGCCATCCGGCTTTACAAAAGAGATCATTACTTTTTTTGAGTAGGTCCCCGGATTGCCGGCCACTGTTTTATACTCTGCCAAACCATTACTGTTTAACGCAACAGGTGTACCATCAATCGTTACTGTTGGTTTTGCATTTTTACTGAAGGCTCCTACACCTGCCGTAATATTAAATTCCTGGCCGGGGAGTAAATATTGCGCATTGGCTGTAGCCAGCGCCTGAAATTCATCGTATACCACTTTTACGGCTCCGATTTTATTATGACAGAATTCCACGATCTGTGACTCCGCATTCTTAACATCGTTCTGAAACTTGGAAAGAATTGTAATAGCCGCTACGGAAGGAGTGCTCCTGAAATAAGCAGCAGGCCATGTGCGGTTATTACTGTTTTTTACCTTGGGCATGGAAAGATCCAGCGGCAGGGTATTTTGAAACTCGGTATTGATCTCCGGATCCAATGCCAATAATGCTGCTTTGTAATCTGTCAGCCTTTTATATAAATCATCCCCGTTTTTCTTATCCACCATTAAACGGGTAGGTACATCCAGGTTACTTTCTTTATAGGCCCCGGTTTTACTGTTAAGGCCTGAAGCTTCTTTTATCTGCGTTTTCAGACTTTCAATATATCCGGATATTTCATCAGACAACTGCTTTGTTTTTTCCGCCTTTGGCATCCATACCTGCGCCAGCTCCTGTGTTTTGGGGTCATTGGCTTTTTCTGTAAGGGATGCAAATATGGTCTGCGTTTTTTTATCTATTGTTTCATTGGCATTGGTTAAACTTTTATCAATCGTTTTGAAGGCATTCAGTACTTCTGATGATACATTCAGTGCCAGCAATGCTGTAAGCACCAAATACATCAGATTGATCATTTTCTGTCTCGGCTCTCTCGGTAAAGCCATATTACAATTACTTTATTTAATTATACTTAGTATACTCTATTATCCGTTCTTCATCTGCATTGCAGCAATCATGCCGCCGTACAGCTGATTCAGTTTTGCCAGATTTTTTGAAAGATCCGCGATCTCCTTTTGTGTGTTCTTGGCATCCTCAGCACTGTTTACCAAAGCTTCAGATGTTTCCGCCAGCTTTTGATAATAGGTATTCATCTGGTTAATGGAAACAGTAGCCTGCTTAATCTGCCTGGAATACTCTTCCGTATCCACCACACTTTCCGAAGCGCTGCTGATCCTGTTAATATTTGCTTCCAGGCTTTTAAACCCATTGCTCAGGCGGTCTAAGTTTTCGGGGGTGATATCTGCAGCTTTCAGCATTTCATCAACCGATACCAGCGCGCTGTCCTTTGCCAGCGTTTGTTTTACCACAACCGGCTCTTCCGACCCGGCCGGATAGCCTAACTCGTCTACTTTTTGCGGGGGCTTAAACATGTACATTAATCCGAAACTAAGGAATACCAGTACTTCCGTATATAATCCTACCTGCAGCCATATATTCGGATCTCCAAAAGGCGAGGTTCCCGTTAATTTAAACAAAACACCCAATAATACCGGAACAGCACCTAAAGAATAAAAAATTTCCAGGTATCGGTCTATCGGACGAACTTTCTCAGCGGACATACTTTTTGTTTTATGATAAAAAATTGATGAATAAGATTATT
>DASVMC010000478.1:0-12015 GCA_036384555.1 Niabella sp.
GCGCATCAAAAAAAAGCGGCTCCTTTTTTTATGTACCTGGCTTATGATACCCCACATGCCACAATTGAGCTGCCCACACAGGAATACCCCAAAGGCTCAGGATTAAAAGGCGGAATGCAGTGGCTGGGAACACCGGGTAAAATGATCAATACGGCTTCAGGAACAATTGATTCCTGGATGCCTCCTTTATTTAGGGATGCTGTTTTTAAAGATAAGGCAACAGGTGCGTTAACACCCTGGAAAGATGTTGACAAGCGGTATGCTACAGTGATTCAGCGGCTCGATAACGAAATAGGAGATGTGCTGCAACTGCTGAAGGATCTTGGGATCGATCAAAACACTTTAGTGGTCTTTTCTTCTGATAACGGACCCTCTCAGGAATCCTATTTAAAAGAGCCGTATACACCTCAGTTTTTTGATGGATACGGCCCGTTTGACGGTATTAAAAGAGATCTTTGGGAAGGGGGGAGCCGCATGCCTGTAATTGTACAATGGCCGGCTAAAGTAAAACCCCGTTCTGTAATTGAACAGCCTTCTTTATTATCCGATTGGGCGCCTACCTTCCTGCAGGCAGCGGGCATAAGCGCACCGGCAAGAATGGATGGGGTATCGCTGCTTCCTGCGCTTTCAGGGGACGGGAAACTGCGCCGGCATACTGTTTACGCTGAATACTTTTTTAATGGGAAAACACCGGCCTATCCTGAATTTGAAAAGGGACATGCCGGCCGGATCATGAACCAGATGCAGATGATCCGCCAGGGCGATCTGGTAGGAGTAAGGTATGATATAAAAAAACAGGCGGATGATTTTGAAATCTATGACGTGGTAAAAGATCCGAAGCAAAAAAATAATCTTGCAATGCAAATGCCCGGTTTACAACAACAAATGAAGACCAGGGTATTGCAATTGCGCTCCGTCAACGAAAGCGCTCCGCGTCCCTATGATCAGGAACTGGTGCCGGCAACAGCAGATGAGCCGGCTGACAAGGGAGTAAAGTGGTGCCTGTATAAGGATGCGGCAGCATGGGTGCCGGAAGTAACCGGCCTGCCGGTCGTAAAAAAAGGAACCGGGTCTTCAATTGATATAGGATTGTTGAAAACAATAAACGCGAATACGGTCACATTCCGGGGATATATCCGCGTAACGGCTGATGGGGCATATACGTTTTATTTATCCGCTGCCGGTAAGGCCTTCCTGCGGCTGCATGAAATACCGGTAATTGATGCGGATTATGGATATGAGAGCGCCACAGAACAATCATACAGATTACTGTTAAAAGCAGGCTTACATCCCTTTACCCTTACCTATAAGAAAAATGGAGCGGCTCCGTCATTAAATCTGCAATGGAGCAGCGAAGCATTTTCCAAAAAGGCAATCAGCGCAGCGGATATTTATTAATCAATTGTGACATAAAAACCTGTCAAGTCTATTAACTTTATAGACTGGATTCGTATTTTTAGCATTGAATCTAAATAGCATATCATGAGAAGAAAATACCTTTGGTGGCTGCTGGTGTTTCTTGCTGCCAGACAGCCGGTGTTTTGCCAGCAAAAACCCAATATTATTTTTATAATGGCAGATGATCTTGGATCCGCCGAACTGGGCTGTTATGGGAATACGTTTAATGAAACACCCAACCTGGATCTGCTGGCAGGAGAGGGAGCAAAATTTACACAGGCCTATGCTGCCGCCCCGATCTGCTCGCCTTCCCGCGCGGGGATCATGACCGGGCAGTATCCGGCAAGAACACGGATCACGGACTTCCTGGATGATAATGCAGACCGGTATCTGGATCCTGATAAATATTACACGGTCAACCGCGCTTTATCCAATGCAGGATATCATACGGCCATTATCGGTAAATGGCATCTGGACACCCGCTTCAGTGCCCCCAGAGGAAATGCCAGTCAGCATGGTTTTGATGAGGTCATCGGAACGGAAACTAAATATATTGCTGACGGGGATTATTTTTTCCCTTACGATAAGATCAACACATTTACAACAGGCGCAGAAAACGAATACCTTACAGACCGGCAGTGCGCAGAGGCCTCAGCATTTATACAGCGCAATAAAGAACATCCCTTCTTTCTGTACCTGACCTTTTACAGCGTACATACAAAACTGGATGCCCCGGAAGAACTGGTAAAAAAATACAAAGAGAAGTTCGATCAGAAATATGGAAAGGGAAAAGCGGAAGCAATTTATGGTCCGCAGAATATACGCCATGAAGCGAATCACCTGGACAATCCTTATCTGGCGGCAATGGTTGAACGGATCGATGCAGGGGTGGGAACGATCATGAAAACCCTGAAACAGTCGGGACTGGATAAAAATACGGTCGTACTGTTTTTCTCTGATAACGGGGGGGTATGGAAACTGGCCAATAACGGGAACCTGCGTGCCGGCAAATCATGGTTGTATGAAGGCGGGATCCGCGAAAATTTAATTGTAAAATGGCCGGCTGTTGTAAAACCCGGTGTTGTTATTAACACCCGTGTAATGGCTACTGACTTTTATCCCACCTTTTTAGCAATGGCAAAAACGGGCAACATCAAAAATGTTCCTCTTGACGGGAAAAGCATTCTTCCGCTGTTAAAAGGCAAACAGATGGGGCAAAGGGAACCTTTTTACTGGCATTACCCATCTGAAACAGGCAAGTGGGTCAACCGGATGTGCAGCGCTGTGAGAGACGGTGATTATAAGCTGCTCTATTTTTACAGGGATAAGCGGATTGAATTATACAACCTCCGGGAAGATCCTTCTGAAAAGCTCAATATAGCCCTTCAGGAACCCGGAAAACGGGATGAATTAAAACATAAACTGGATAACTGGCTGCAAGAGGTCAATGCTGAGCAGCCGGACGTAAACGTAAAACAGGGGCACTGATACTGTTGTTAAGGTTGCAGATCAATATTTTATACCAAAAAAACATACTAAAATAAGCTGTTTTTCGTTTTAGTAATACGCAAAATTGTAAGCTATGGCTAAAATTCATGAAATAAACAATGAGTATATAAAGATTGCTGTTGCGGAGCATGGAGCGGAATTGCAAAGCCTGCTGGACCGAACCGGCCAGGAATATATGTGGAACGGGGATCCTGCTATATGGGGGAAACATTCGCCGGTATTGTTCCCCATTGTTGGTTCCTTAAAAGAGCATACCTATTTCTTTGAAGGGAAGGCATACCAGCTTGACCGGCACGGCTTTGCAAGAAATATGGATTTTGTTTTATCAGAACAGCAAACAGCGGCACTGGTTTTTACCTTGCAAAGTACTGACGATACCTTGAAGGTGTATCCCTTTTTGTTTGAGCTGAATATAAAATACCGGTTACAGGAAAAAACGGTTCTGGTAACTTATGAAGTAAAGAATACGGGTGACGGCGATATGTGGTTTTCTGTTGGAGGGCACCCTGCTTTTAAATTACCGCTGTTTGAAGGAGACGCGTATGTGGAATACCATCTGGAATTTGAAAAGACGGAAGATACGGGCAAATGGCCTGTGCTTGAGGGAGGCCTGATTGCCGCTGCACCGGTGCCTTTTCTGGAAAAGACCAACAGGCTCTCCTTAAATAAAAATCTTTTTATAAAAGATGCGCTGGTATTTAAAGACCTTCAGTCTGAAAAGATCGCATTGGTGGCCAATAAAACCGGTAAAGGCCTTGTTTTTGCCTGGGAAGGGTTCCCTTTCTTTGGCATCTGGGCGGCTCCCGGTGCCGACTTTATCTGTCTGGAACCCTGGTGTGGTATTGCCGACGGAATCGATGCAGGACAGGATCTGACACAGAAAGAAGGGATTAACCGGCTTCCGGCAGGAGCCCGTTTTGAACGTACCTGGTCCGTAACAATAAATTCATAATTGAAAAAAACGTTTAAAAATACCGGCAAAAGTTGTTTCCCTATTTTTGCCGCTGTAAAACGGCCGTTTCAATAGTCTTTGTCTGCAACAGCATGCGCTTAATCAAAAGGAAAAAGATAGAAAAAAGTTTTTGCGAAAAAGTTCTGGAAAACGAATCGGCGTACCCGGTTGCTTCCAGGGAAGATGGGCTTAATTTCCTGATCTCTTTTTTCAATGATATCCGGCCACCCAAAAAAGAGCGGTATAAGGCCGATGAGCGCCTGCAGGAAATGGTTGCACTTCTTGAAATGCATCCCTCCATTGTTGCCAAACTGCAGCAGGCGGTGTTAACACAGCTGCAGGATACCAACCTGGAATCGGCATTTACAGAAAGCGGTATTCCTTTAAGCAGCGGTTTCTGGGATGAATTAGCCGCCAAGCTGAAGCATAAAATGCTGCCGGAAGAGCAGGACAAGAATGATTTTATTTATGTTATAGACAGGGTCTTTTATAAAAAAACGGACTTTATCTGGGTCAATACGATCCGGCGCTCCACATGGATCAGTTTTTTTGAGCTATTACAGTTTACCTTAAGCGCGAAGGATGAACGCCTGCATTCGCACCTGATGGATGCATTAATGATACTATCCTTCCAGGTAGCCAATGACGGGCTGGAGCGGGAGGTAGCGGACTATATCACTCCTTTCCGTTCCCGGCAGGATAATCCCTTTATGTTGCAGAATAGTCTGCTGCATGACTTGCAGCACCAGGTAAAAACAAATCCTGATGATGCAAAAGCGATTGCTGCAAAACTGAAAGCAACGCTCCTGGAAATCGGAGATGAAATTGAATATATACGGCAGCAACAGGATAGCAGGGGCACCAGCTTAAAACAAAGCTATACGCTGTTGATCCTGAGCACCAGGATTGAGCGGATGCTGATATTACTGGATACGATTGATAATGACGATCATTTTGATATTGGCGGATTTGTAGACCTGTTCCGGATTGTGGTCAGAAATGAGAACCAGAAGCATAGTATCCGGCAGTTTATTTCCCAGGGTGTTGGATACCTGGCCTACCAGATCGCGGAACATAAAGGACAAAAAGGCGGCAAATACATCACCGCAACAAAAAGGGAGTACTTCAGTATGTTGATCAGTGCCATGTGGGGAGGCCTGATCATTTCTTTTATAGCTATTATTAAGAATGTACTGGGGAAGTTACATTACGCCTACTTCTGGCAGGGGTTCTGGTACAGCGTTAACTACAGCTTTGGATTCCTGCTGATTGATCAGACAGGCTCCACGCTGGCTACAAAGCAGCCTGCATTTACTGCGAATGCGGTAGCGGTTTCGCTTGACTCAAAGAAGAACCATAACCAGCCAGACCTGGATAACCTCGCTGTTACGGTAGCAAAAGTGATCCGCAGCCAGACGGCATCCTTTATCGGGAACCTGATCATTGTTTTTCCCGGTACCTATGTTCTGGCGTGGGCATATGATCGGCTCTTAGGGCATAAACTGCTGGAGGGCCGGGAAGCATTTCTGCTTTTGCAGGAGCAGCATCCTTTTCAGAGCCTTTCACTCTTATATGCCTGTAATACAGGCTTCTTTTTATTTCTCAGCGGCATCATAGCCGGCTATGTGCAGAATAAAATACGGTTCAGCAATATCGGCAACCGGCTTACACAGCATCCGGGCCTGCATTTTAATACCTCGCTTAAAAGAAAAAGCTGGTGGGCCGGTTTTATTGAAAAGAACGGGGGAGCCTATGCAGGAAATATCAGTCTTGGTTTTTTTCTGGGGATGGCCTCTAATATAGGTAAGATCTTTGGCGTACCTTTTGACATCCGGCATATTACCATTTCTTCCGGTAATATGGCCATTGCAGTTTACGGGCTGGGTTTTGAAAATATTCCGGCAAGGTACCTGATAACCGTATTCCTGGGGGTGTTGGGGATCGGATTTTTTAATTTCCTGGTAAGTTTCTCACTGGCTTTTTTAGTGGCTGTTAAATCGAGGGGCATTCAGTTGCGGCGTTATCCTGAACTGATTGGCACTATCGTTCGTTATTTCTTTAAAAAGCCGGTATCTTTTATACTGCCTCCCAAAGGTGCACAGTAGCTTTAATCTTAATAGTTCCCTATTTTTGTCACATAGCGGTTATTGATAATTTGACTTATAATGAGGCAGGCTATTGTTTTTTTCATATTCCTTTTAGTGACGTTTGTAGCTCAAGCGCAGGAAAAATATACGCTTAGCGGCACAATAAAAACGGCCAAAAGCGGGGAAACCATCATAGGTGCCAGTATTTTAATAAACGGGAAGGATAACGGAACCATTTCTAATGAGTACGGTTTTTATTCGGTTACCCTGCCCCGGGGCAGCTATTCTGTTACGTATTCCGCTATAGGGTTTGAAGCGGTCACCGAAGAGATCAGTCTGAACAGTAACAAATTACAGGATGTATTATTGCCGGACCAGGTAGTGAACTTGGAGGATGTAACCGTAAGCTCCAGTATCAAGGGGCGAACGATCTCCGGAACACAGATGGGCGTGGAGCATCTGAACATGAAGGAAGTAAATACCATTCCTATGCTGCTGGGCGAACGGGATATTCTGAAAGCGATCCAGCTATTGCCGGGTATCAAATCTGCCGGCGATGGCAACAGCGGCTTTTATGTAAGGGGCGGCTCAACAGACCAGAATCTTATTTTGCTGGATGAGGCCAATGTATATAATGCGTCGCACCTGATGGGGTTTTTCTCCACCTTTAATTCGGATATTGTAAAAGATGTGACCATTTATAAAGGGGGAATGCCCGCGCAATACGGGGGCAGGCTGTCTTCGGTGCTCGATGTAAAAATGAACGAAGGGAATAACCAGCATTATGGCGTAAGTGGTGGTGTGGGACTGATCTCTGCTAAACTGAACGTGGAAGGACCTATACAAAAGGATAAATCCTCTTTTCTGATCTCCGGCAGGCGGTCTTATGCAGATCTGTTCCTGCCCATCTTCGGGGATTCGACCAACAAAGGTACAAAGCTCTATTTTTACGATCTGAACGCAAAAATGAATTATGTGCTGGGTTCCAAAGACCGGCTCTATCTTTCCGGGTATATGGGCAGGGATGTGCTGAAGCTGGAGAAACAGTTTGGCATGGATTGGGGTAACAAAACGGCAACTCTAAGATGGAACCATATTTTTAATGACAGGGTTTTTTCAAATACCTCCTTCATCTACAGTAATTTCAATTATAACATCAATATTGATAACCCCGGTAATCACCTGAATATTTTTTCACAGATCCGGGATGTTAACTTAAAGGAAGAAGTGCAATGGTATGCGGGAACCAGTCATGAGCTACGATTGGGTTTTAACTCCATCTATCATACGGTTACTCCCGGAGAGATTACCAGCTCAGGCACAACCAGCTATAATAACCTGCTCCTCCAGGACCGGTATTCCTGGGAGAATGCGGTATTCGCAACAGATACCTGGAAGATGTCAGACCGCTTCCGTCTTACCTATGGCTTGCGTCTTTCTTCGTTCGCCATTATAGGTCCCGGCGATTTTTATGAAATCGATAAAGAGGGGCATGTAACAGATACGCTTCATTATAAAGACGGGCAGCTGGTTAAAAATTACTGGAACCTGGAACCACGGCTGGCTGCAAGTTTTGTATTGAATAGCTCTTCTTCAATAAAAGCATCTTATGCAAGGAATACGCAGAACATGCATCTGGTCTCCAATTCCGCTACCAACGTGCCAACAGATAAATGGATCGCCAGCACCAATATCATCAAACCGGAAATTGCGGATATCTATTCCGTGGGCTGGTACAAAAATCTCAGGGAAAATGTATATGAATTGACCATAGAATCTTACTATAAATGGATGCAGAACCAGATCGATTACAGGACAGGCGCAGATGTTTATACGAATGATGCGATAGAGTCTCAGTTGTTAACGGGTGATGGCCGTGCTTACGGCATTGAAATGCTGCTAAAAAAGAAACAGGGAAAAATGACCGGATGGGTAGGCTATACGCTTTCAAAGTCCGAACGTAAAATTGAAGGGATCAATGACGGGGAATGGTACAACGCACGGCAGGACAGAACACATGACGTTGCTGTAGTTGCCAACTACCAGCTGAATAAAAAATGGAACCTGTCTGCCAATTGGGTGTATTATACGGGTGACGCAGTAACGTTCCCCAGCGGTAAATACGTTATTGACAAACAGATTGCTTTTTATTATACAAAGCGCAATGCGTACCGGATGCCGGCGTATCATCGGCTTGACCTGGGGGCAACGATGCAGCTGAAAACAAAGAGAAAGGGTTTCTCATCAGAGCTGGCTTTCAGCGTATACAATGCATACGGGTGGCAAAATGCATTTGTTATTACTTTTCAGCAAAGCGATACCAATCCGGATGTTACGGAAGTGGTCAAAACCTCCTTATTCCGTTTTGTTCCTTCCATATCCTATCATTTTAAATTTTAAAAAATGACCTGGCGTATAAAAAAGAGCATGCTTTTATTAACTGGTACGGTATGGCTGCTTGCCGGATGTCAGAAAGTGATCCATATTGATGTTCATAGCGTTGATAAAAAGTACGTTATTGAAGGAACGGTTACAGATAATGAGAACTCTTATAATGTGATCGTATCACAAACGCTGAATATTACGGATCCCAATGTTTTCAGTGGCATTGACAATGCCCTGGTCTCCATTGCTGAGGATGATAAAGCGCCTGTGCTGCTGGAAAATAAGGGGAGCGGACTTTACCGGGCAAATGCATCAGGAAAGCCGGGACATACCTACCATCTCACGGTAAAGATCGGGGATCAGACTTTTAGCGCAAGCTCTGTAATGCCGCAAAAAGCCGTATTTGACTCTTTATATGTAACGGAGCGGCCCTTCCTGGGCAGGGTGCAAAAGATTGCAACAGTTGCCTTTACGGATCCGCCGGGGCTGGGAGATGCGTACCGGTTTACCCAATATGTTGACGGCTGGAAAGAGAATACCATTTTTATTACGAATGATAAGCTGTTCGATGGCAAAACCGTGGCCTATGAATTGCTGATCTTTTCGGATGATAAAGGGAGTGATCTGGCAAAGAATGATGACCTGCGTGTTGAAATGCGGTGTATTGATATGGAAAACTATGATTACTGGTATAGCCTTACCCAAAGCTCCCTGGGGCAGAACCAGAGCGCTTCCCCCGGCAACCCGGTTTCTAACATACAGGGTGATGCGCTGGGTTATTTTAGCGCCAATACCTTTGAAGTAAAAAATATTGCGGTACCCTGAGGGAGTGCTCATCAGCGGCTTTTTGATAAAATACCTGTTTAAAGATTATTTTGTAATCACTGGGCGATTTAATAGCTTTACAGTTGCAACAGAACATAAAGGGAGCGCATATGAAAAGTCTATAGATAGGTTATAGGCTTTTATTTTTGCAGTTAACCCTGCTTATAAGGCTTGTTAACCTTTTATGTGAGGATTTTTGACTATAAAAAAGAGTGTTTATTCTATGAAAGATCATTTTAAAAAAGAAGAGCCTCCTTCTTCAAAATTAAAGGCACTAACCATCTGTATTCTTGCTCTGGTATGTTTATGGGCATGCAATCCATACAATAACACCAATACCAGCAGGCCGGATGTAGCCACAGACAGTCTTAATACACCGGACACTATCGCTAAGGTCAATGAAGACACCGCTACGCTGCCACCTTCAAACAAAAAAAGGGTATACCTGACTTTTGACGATGGTCCTAATTTGGGCACAAGAAACCTTTTGACCATTCTTCAGGATGAGCGCGTTCCTGCAACCTTATTCCTTATAGGTCTGCATACAGGTGCCAGTCCCGAACAAAAGCTGATGTGGGATAAGCTACAGACTTTTCCGGGAATAGAACTGTGCAACCATAGTTATTCCCATGCCTGGAGAAACAAGTTCACGCCGTTTTACAAACATGCAGACTCCGTTATTGCCGATTTTAACAGGGCTCAGTCCTTAATGGCGCTTAAAACGCCTATTGGCCGTACACCGGGCCGCAATGCCTGGCGTATTGACAGTATTAGCCGTACGGACATGTTAAAAAATAAAAATGTGATTGATAGTCTGCAATCAAGGGGCGGGTATGTTTTAATAGGCTGGGACCTGGAATGGCAGTTCAACCACAAAAATTCGAAAGCAGTACAAACTGCAGACCAGTTATATAACCAGGTCAATTATTTGTTCGCCGGTAAAAAGACGATGGTGCCTGATAACCTGGTTATCCTGGCTCATGACCAGATGTGGAGAACCTCTGATGATTCTTTGAGACTGGTGGAATTCATCCGCAAGCTAAAGGCGAACCCCGATTATGAACTGGCGCTGATCAATGATTATCCGGGCGTAAAGCGGGCCCTTAATGCCCGTAAACAGTATTAGAAAATAAATTCATTGATTTTCACAGGCAGAAGCGACCCCTTTCTGCCTTTTTTTATGCGACATACTTTTAATTTTTTGGCTAAATTCGTTTGCTCTAATAAAAAGGCATTATTAAATAAATAAGAATGAAGAAGATTTCCTTTCTGGCTGTATTACTGATTATTCTTTTACGCGCAGCTGCCGCAAAAGTAGATACCCTGGATGTATATAGCCCTGCTATGAAGAAAAATATAAAAACAGTGGTAGCGGTACCTGATAATTATGATCAAACAAGGAAATATCCGGTTGTTTATCTTTTGCACGGCTACAGCGGTAATTATGCCGGGTATTCAAAAATGAAAGGGGTAATGGAGACCGCCGATCAATACCAGCTATTGCTTGTATGCCCGGATGGCGGGTATGGAAGCTGGTATTGGGACAGCCCGGTAGACCCGTCATTCCAATATGAAATGTTTGTTGCCAGGGAACTGGTTGCCTGGGTAGATAAGCATTATTCAACAATTCCGTCACCGGCCGGAAGAGGGATCTCCGGTTTAAGTATGGGCGGTCACGGTGCATTGTACCTGGCTATAAAACACCCGGATGTTTTTGGCGCAAC
Organism: Niabella sp.; assembly: GCA_036384555.1. Taxonomy (GTDB): domain Bacteria; phylum Bacteroidota; class Bacteroidia; order Chitinophagales; family Chitinophagaceae; genus Niabella. Next base: position 10,881 of record DASVMC010000478.1, read on the forward strand.
TGGAAGCATGAGCGGCGGGGTAGATATCCGTCCTTTTCCCAACAACTGGGATATGGCCAAAAGGCTGGGCAGGTATTCCGCATTCCCCGAACGCTGGGAAAAAAATACCGTTATTAATATGCTCTACCTGATAGAGCCGAATACGTTAAAAATTATTATTGATTGCGGTACGGAAGATTTCTTTTATAAGGTCAATGAAAACCTGCATAAAGAGCTGTTGTTGCGGAATATACCACATGATTATATTACCCGGCCCGGAGCGCACAATGGCACCTACTGGCAAAATGCGATCCAGTATCAGCTGCTGTTTATGCACCGGTTCTTTACAGAGCCCGCTGCTGATAAAAAATAAGTGTACTTAAAATGTAAATAATGAGTCAGGAAGCCTTTGACCGATTGATAAAAATAATGGATGACCTGCGGGAAAAGTGCCCATGGGACCGGAAGCAGACCATACATAGCCTGCGACAGATGACGATTGAGGAAACCTATGAACTGGGAGATGCCATTATTGATGAAGACTGGAAAGGGATCAAAGAAGAGCTGGGTGATCTGTTGTTGCATGTGGTCTTTTATTCAAAGATTGCGGCTGAGCAAAAGGAATTTACAATCAACGAGGTGTTGAACGGAATTGCTGAAAAACTGATCAAGCGGCACCCGCATATTTATCCCTCGGGGCAGGGGATGACAGGCCTGAAAGAAGTAAGGTCAGAAGATGATGTGAAGCAAAACTGGGAACAATTAAAATTACAGGAAGGGAAAAAGTCTGTGCTGAGTGGTGTGCCCCGGTCGCTGCCGGCGCTGGTAAAAGCCATGCGGCTGCAGGAAAAAGCAAAACAGGTAGGTTTTGAATGGGAAACGGCGGAGCAGGTTTGGGAGAAAGTGGAAGAAGAGTCGGCCGAGCTCAGGGAAGCCATTCAGTCAGAAAGCGCGTCCCGGGTTGATGAAGAATTTGGCGATCTGTTATTTTCGTTGATCAATTACGCCCGTTTTTTAAATATAGATGCTGAAGCTTCTTTGGAACGGACCAATAAAAAATTCATCAGCCGGTTTACGAGGATGGAGGAGCTGGCAGGCGAAAAGGACAGGACGCTTGCCCGCCTTTCCCTGGCAGAAATGGACGCGCTCTGGAATC
>DASVMC010000479.1:0-7415 GCA_036384555.1 Niabella sp.
GTGAACCAGGCCAAGATTGCTATTTCAAAGGGAGGCTTTTTTGGTGTGGGACCCGGTAACAGCACAACAAGAGATTACCTGCCTCAGGCTTATAATGACTTTATTTTCGCTATTATCATTGAAGAATATGGTCTTGTAGGCGGTGCCTTTATTCTCTTTGTGTACATCGTGTTCCTCTATCGCTGTATAAGGATTTTTAAAAGATGTCCCTTTGCATTTGGTGCATTCCTGGCATTGGGATTAAGCTTTACCTTGGCTATACAGGCTGTGGCAAACATGGCAGTAACGGTAAACCTGTTTCCGGTTACAGGGGTAACCCTGCCATTGGTCAGTATGGGAGGATCCAGTTTCCTGTTCACCTGTCTGGCAATCGGAATTATTTTAAGTGTGTCCAGGAACGTAGAGAATATGGAGCGACCGGTGCCCGTGACTGAAACGGGTGATGCAGAGGAAGCCCAGGAAGTGGTAGTAGCGGCAGAAGAACCCATTGAAGCAACAGGTAAATGAGTAAAAAAATAATCATAGCAGGTGGTGGAACTGGGGGGCATATCTTTCCGGCCATTGCCATTGCCAATGCGTTACAAAAGAAAGATCCGTCCATACAGATTTTGTTTATCGGAGCAAAAGGGAAAATGGAAATGGAAAAAGTACCAGAGGCGGGCTATGAAATAAAAGGATTGGACATTGCAGGCCTGAACCGTAGTTCTTTGATAAAGAATATAGCGCTGCCCTTTAAGCTGATAAAAAGTTTTTTGCAGGTGAAAAGGATTTTCAGGTCTTTTCAGCCGGATGCGGTGGTTGGGGTAGGCGGCTATTCCACTTTTCCTGTGTTAAGATATGCACAGTCGAAGAGCATCCCGACATTTATTCATGAATCGAATTCATTTGCAGGCAAGGCCAATATGTTGTTAGGAAAAAAAGCGACAAAGATTTTTACTGCAACAGAAGGAATGGAAATGTTCTTCCCTGAGAATAAAATCATTGTGACCGGCAACCCGGTGAGGCGACCTATAGCCTCCATGAACGTAGGCCGGGAAGAAGGCATTCGCTTTTTTTCTTTGTCGCCCGGGAAACTGACCGTGCTGGTCGTAGGTGGCAGCCTGGGGGCAAAATCAATTAACGAAGCGGTGATCGCTCATTACAATGAATTGTTGAAGGCGGGGCTGCAACTGATCTGGCAAACCGGCAATACGCTGGCCAGGGAAGCAGCGGAAATAGCAGTAGAGCATAAGGATATATGGGCGAATCCCTTTATTGCTGAGATGCAGAATGCCTATGCCGCCGCTGATATTATTATGGCAAGGGCCGGGGCAATGACAGTAGCTGAAATATGTGTGGCCAGGAAGCCCGTGATCTTTGTTCCTTATCCGTTTGCTGCTGAAGATCACCAGACAGCGAACGCAATGCAGCTGGTTAACAAAGGAGCTGCATGGTTGGTAAGGGATGGAGAAGCAAAAGATACGGCCATTGCAAAAGTAATAGAATTGTCAAAAGATGCGGCCACCCGGGAGTATATGAGCAGGACACTGGCCGGATTATCTGTTACAGATGCAGACGACAGGATCGCAGATGAAATATTAAAACAGCTATAACGTGCAGGAAAACAGAACAGAAGCGTTGAAAAAGGTCTATTTTATAGGTATTGGAGGCATAGGGATGAGTGCGCTTGCACGGTATTTTCGGTCGAAGGGTGTTGAGGTAAGTGGGTATGATAAAGCAGAAACGCCTTTAACAAAAGCATTGGAACAGGAGGGTATTCCGGTGCATTATAAGGACAGTGTTGATGAAGCTCCGAAGGATGCGGATTGGGTGGTTTACACACCCGCAATCCCCAAAGAGCATACAGCATTGAATTTCTATAAAGAGCAGGGATATAAAGTGCTAAAGCGCAGTGAAGTGCTCCAGTATATAACAGAAAGTTCTTTTAATATATGTGTTGCGGGCACGCATGGTAAAACGACCACCACTACAATGATTGCGCACCTGTTACGGGATAGTGGTTATGGCTGTAACGCATTCCTTGGAGGAATTGCAGCTAACTACAATACCAATTTCTGGAGTAGTGAAAAAGAGGTTTGTGTTATTGAAGCGGATGAATATGACCGCAGTTTTTTAAGATTGAGCCCGGATATAGCAGTTGTAACGGCCGTTGATCCCGATCATCTGGATATTTACGGAACGGAAGAAAATGTACGCCAGGCCTTTGCAGAATTTGCGCAGCGGATAAAGCACGGTGGTCTGTTAATCCGAAAACTGGGAATCGGTAAAGCGCTCAGGGCTGAGCATATGTGGCAGTATAGTTTGCAAAACGATCAGGCCAATGCATATGCGGCAAACATAAAAATTGAAGACGGCGGATATCACTTTGATGTGGTGCTGCCTTCGCAGATCATAGAAAATGTTCATTTAAATATGGGAGGGATGCATAATGTTGAGAACATGATTGCAGCCATAACCGTAGCAAGTTCTTTAAATATTGATCAGGATAAAATAAGAGCAGCAGTAGCTTCTTTTAAAGGGGTAAAACGCAGATTTGAGTATATCATCAAGCAGAAAGACCTGGTTTTTATTGATGACTATGCGCATCACCCGGAAGAGCTGAAAGCGTTGATAAATGGTGTAAAAACATTGTTTCCTCAACTGAAATGTACACTAATTTTCCAGCCGCATTTGTACAGCCGTACAAAGGATTTTGCCCAGGAATTTGCTGCTGTTTTGAGTAGGGTAGATCAATTGATCTTATTACCTGTTTATCCTGCAAGGGAGCAACCGATAGCCGGAATTGAAAGCAATAGTATTGCTGAAAAGATGGATGGAGGTAATCCTGTAATCATGACGAAAGATGAATTATTGAATTGGGTTGGAAATGAGTTTTCGAAGAACAGAAACAGAGAGTTGGGAGAAGTGATCATTACCGCCGGTGCCGGGGATATAGACAAATTGGTAGGAGTTATAAAAAGCAGTTTAGAAAAATAAAGTGAATACGAAAAGGGCAATAAAGCGAATGTTATTAACACTCATGTGGTTGGGTGTTGGCATAGGAATGTTTGTCGTTATAGCGGCTGCAATGCGTGTTCAGGATGACAGTGTCTGTGCAGGATACGATATTCACATAAAAGGCGCCGGTGGCGGTGGCAGTTTGTTTACTTCAGAAGGCCAGATCATAAAACTATTGAAAGAAGCTACTCACGGTAATATTCAGGGACAACGCAGAAGCAGTTTTGATCTGTCCCGTATTGAAGATCTTCTGGAACAAAGTTCATGGGTGTACAATGCCGAATTGTACTTTGATAACAAAGAGATGCTCCGGGTAAATGTAACAGAACGTAAACCGCTGGCACGTGTATTTACAACTGGCGGACAGTCGTTTTATATAGATGAGGCCGGAAAACAGATCCCGCTTTCGGATAAGGTAACACTGGATGTTCCCGTATTTACTGGGTATCCTGATAAGAAGATCATGAAGGCGGCAGACAGTTCTTTACTGGAGAATATGATTGCAACAGCATCATTTATTAACAGTGATTCTTTCTGGGCAGCACAGGTATCTCAAATCGATATCCACGGATGCGGTAAGGATTGCTGGGACCTGCAAATGATTCCGGTTGTAGGGAATCACCGGGTGGACCTAGGAGATGGCAGCGAGATCGCCTCAAAATTCCACCGCCTGTACCTGTTTTATGATCAGGTATTGAAGCGCACGGGTTTTGATAAGTACAAAATGGTGGACGTGCAATATGATGGACAGGTAGTGGGTGTTAAAGGTGCTTATACAAAACTGGATTCCATCCAGCTTCGTAAAAATATTGAACAGTTATTACAGCAGTCCCGGCAGGCAAACGATCTTATAGAAGTGGCTCATGTAGTGCCGGGATTAAAAAAAATAGATATAGATACCTCGGCAGATGCCCGGGAATTGTATACATCGCCGGCAAATGATGATGGGTTGGATACGCTGGATCTGATGGCTGTGGGCATGAAACAGGAAGAATCTTTACAGGCCGCACCGGCAACAGTTGCGGAGCCCGGTGAAAAAACCGTAAAAAAAGAAGAAGAGAAAAAAATAATAACAAAGGCTCCGGTGGTAAAGAACAAAGAGGAAAAGAACGCGCCGGTAAAACAGGAAGCAAATAAATCTGCGCACCCGGCATCAGATAAAAATCTTCATAAAAAAGCAGCCGATAAAAAAACGGTAACAAAGGCAGGCCGCCCTGTTGTGCAGAAAGAGGGGAATAAGTCCGTAGCAAAGAAACCGGCTGCAATAAAACCGGGAACTAAAAAGCCGGTATCAAAGTCCGCGCACACTACCGGTGCTAAGACTACAGACAAAAAGAAGACGACAACAAAGAAAAACACGCATTAAATAAAACAACTAAAAACGAAGTATATGAACGCTGAACAACCCATTATCGTAGGACTGGACATAGGAACCACAAAAATTGCTGTTATTGCAGGACGCAAAAATGAATTCGGAAAGCTGGAAATCCTGGGCTTTGGAAAAGCCAACTCCAACGGAGTGAAGCATGGCCAGGTACTGAATATTGATGAAACGATAAAAGCCATTAAAATGGCTTTGGAGAATTGCCTGACAGTAAATCCCGATCTGAACATAAGTGAAGTATATGTGGGTATTGCCGGGCATCATATAAAGAGTTTGCAAACACGCGGCGATATTGTGCGTGAAAACGAAGAAGAAGAGATTACCCAGGCTGAAGTAGACCTGCTGGTGAGCAAACAGTATAAAACCTATATTCCTGCCGGAGACCAGATCATCGATGTGATTCCCCAGGAATATACCGTAGACAATATGCCTAACATTGTACGCCCCATTGGATACAGCGGCGTAAAGCTGGGCGCTAATTTCCATATTATCACCGGGGATAAGAATGCAATACGCAATATCAATCGAAGTGTTGAAAAAGCGGGCCTGTATACAAAAGACCTGGTATTGCAACCGCTGGCTTCCGCTGCAGCAGTTATGGGACAGGAAGATCTTGAGGCAGGGGTGGCCATTGTTGATATAGGTGGCGGTACCACGGATCTGGCTGTTTTTGCAGACGGCGTGCTGCGTCATACGGCAGTAATTCCTTTTGCAGGAGAAAATATCACCAATGATATTAAAACCGGGCTGGGCGTTTTAAAAAGTCAGGCGGAACAAATGAAAACGCAATTCGGCAGCGCGCTGGCAAATGAAGCAAAGGCAAATGCATATATCACCATTCCCGGTTTGCGCGGAATGCCTGCAAAAGAAATCAGCGTTAAAAACCTGGCAAATATCATTCAGGCCAGGATGAGTGAGATCCTTGATTTTGTTACCTATCATTTAAAGCAGATAGGTATGGACAATCGCCAGCTTAACGGAGGTATTGTACTTACCGGCGGCGGTTCGCAGTTAAGGCACCTGATTCAGCTTACCGAATATGTAACCGGTCTGCCTGCAAGAATCGGTCTTCCCAATGAACACCTGGCTGCAGGCCATATTGAGGAGCTGGCAAAACCGACCTATTCTACATGCCTGGGGCTGATCTTAAAGGGATACGATGATTTTGAAAATAACCGTAAGGTGTTTGAAAAGAGTTTCATCACAGTACCGGTGCCGCAGGATCTTATCAAGCAGCCCGTCCTGGCGGGTGGGGCTATAGAAGAAATGGTTGTTGCTGAAGAAAACAGTACTGCCGCGGCCGTTGAAAAAAGACAACCGCTGAAAAATTTCTGGGATAAGTTCAAAAACGGTATTATCGACATCTTCAAAGAAGAAGAAGATGGTCACTTATAAATTATAGTAGCCGCTGCGCTTCTGAAAGGTGTGGAAGCAACGCGTTACTTACAGCTCTTTTAATTGTTACTAAATCCTCTTTCTCAAACCCTCTCCCCATGGGAGAGGCGCTGAGATGAGGCAACAGGATCTTAAAATTTTTCAACTATAACTCCTCGCTCCTGTCCCTCTCTTTCTGAAAGACGGACCGGAGATGAGACCTAACCCATTTACTTAACAGGTTTTCACAGAAAGGTGTGAGCCACAAATTTTTTTAACAGATGATACATTTTGATCTACCCAAAGAACAGTCATCCATTATCAAAGTCATTGGTGTTGGCGGCGGTGGCGGCAATGCGGTGAACCATATGTTCAGTCAAAACATCGACGGCGTAAATTTTATTATTTGTAATACGGACGCACAGGCCCTGTCTAACAGCCAGATCCCTAACCGTATCCAGCTGGGGCCACAGCTGACTTCCGGTTTAGGTGCCGGGGCAAACCCCGAGATTGGCCGTCAGGCAACAGAAGAATCCCTGGAAGAAATTAAACGCATTGTAGAGGTTAATACTAAAATGGCCTTTATCACTGCTGGTATGGGTGGTGGTACCGGTACCGGGGGGGCGCCCATCATTGCAAAGATCTGTAAGGATCTGGGTGTGCTTACCGTAGGAATTGTTACCATGCCATTTGCTTACGAAGGAAAGAAACGGCATAAACAGGCAGAAGAAGGGATCAAGATACTGAAACAGTATGTAGATACACTGCTGGTGATCAGCAATGATAAATTGCGTCATCAGTTTGGAAACCTCAAGATGCGTGAGGCATTTGAAAAAGCAGATAATGTATTAGCAACCGCAGCCAAATGTATTACTGATGTTATTAACAGCACCGGCCAGATCAATGTGGATTTTGCGGATGTTTGCACCGTTATGAAAAATGGCGGCGTAGCTATTTTGGGCAGTGCAACCGCATCCGGTGAAAACCGGGCGCAACGTGCTATTGAAGAAGCATTGAACTCGCCTTTATTAAATGATAATGATATCCGGGGCGCAAAATGGATCCTTATCAACATCAATTCGGCTGAAGGCGACTCAGAGTTTACAATGGATGAAGTGGAAGTGATCCAGGCACATCTGTTAAGTCAGGCTGGTGAAAACACAGACGTGATTCTAGGCCTGGGGTACGACAATTCCCTGGGTGATGAAATCGGTATTACGCTTATCGCAACTGGTTTTGAAAATAAAGACCCGTTCGTAAAGCCGGTTTTGAAAAAGGAAGAGCAGGCGGAAGGTAAAATTGTTATGACCTTAACTCCCCAGCAAAATACTGCTCCTAAAATTGAGCAGAAAGTTGCACCGGAAGAAGTGCTGGAGCATGAATTGAAGGAAGCGGAAAAAAGCCTGGATTTACCGCCAGACCCTATGATGCCGAAATTGGTTGATGAACCTTATTTCGATACACCAATGCCCACTTTAGAAGATATTTCAGATATGGAATACAGCAATACTGCGAATATCCACTATAGCTTGTCTGCAGAAGATAACGAAAAAATGGGCGCTCAGGCAGAACCGGAGAAAGAAGTGACCATTGAAATTGTTACCAAGGAAGATTCGGCATTTTATTCACCGGCAGTTCCGGCTGAGGACCGTATAATGGA
>DASVMC010000480.1:0-3050 GCA_036384555.1 Niabella sp.
CCAAAATACCGGATAACCCGGATCGCCTTTGGAAGGTCCTTCAGCGCAATGGCCGTCTGCAATTCAAAAATGTTAAAGTCCTTGCTGATTCCTACATAATTTTCAACATCCTCTTCTGTTATGGATTTACGCCCTTTCAGGTTAATAAGGATCTTTTGAATTTCATTTTCAATACGTGCCAGATCATTCCCGATATGATCTACCAGCAATATAACCGCTTTAGGTGTTATATCAAATCCCAGCTTTGCAACCAGCGTGGTCACCCATTCGGGCAGGGCGCTGTCGTATATTTTTTTGGTACTTAAGAACTCTGACTTTTCTTTTACAAGTTTTGCAAATTTTGTCCGGGCGTCTAATTTCTTTTCTTTATACGCAACAATGAAGATGGTAGAGGCTAAAGGTTGCTGAAAATATACCTCCAGCTTGTCCATTTCCCTCAATTGCTGGGCTTCCTTTAAAATAACCACCTGCTTATCGGAGAACATCGGGTATTTTCTACAGGCGTTTACTATATCTGCCCAGCCGGCATCCTTACCATAAAAAACGGTAAGGTTAAAGGAAGCTTCACTCTCATTAAGAATATTTCCTTCTGCATAACTGACCAGCTGATCTATATAATAATCCTCCTCTCCTTCCAGCCAATAAACTGGTTTATAAATCTTTTTATTCCAGTCATTCAGAATTTTTTCAACGCTCATGGATTGCAAGATACTGTTTTTAACAATTTGTAAATATTATATAAAAGCGCATATGTTTTCGGTCAAAAGGTGCTTTGGCATAATTTGTGTTTCGTATGATAATTGACATCCAATACATATTTATTTTTTATATATTGTTTGGGGGTATCTGTAACACATAAACTTATTATTATTTAAAATTTTGATGAATTATGGCAAACACGAATTATCCATCTGCATCTTCGCAAAGTTCCGGTCCATCTTCCCGAACGCCTAATGGCAATAATACCGGCAGGAACGTACTGATAGGCCTGTTGGTAGCTGCTTTATTAGGTACATGGGGATATATCCTCTGGAGCAAAAACTCGCCTTCGTCGCCCGGCTCTTCCGAGAGCAGCAGCACAGAAGTGGCAACAGCCATGTCCGAGTCGGACTCCTTAAGGCAAATGTTCAATCTTGCTGAAATGCGTTTGGATTCAATAACCGGAGCCAATAACAGTTTACAGGGTGAAAAAACATCCTTGCAGAAAGAAATTGACAGCCGTAAATCTGAAATCTCAAAGATCCTGAACGATAAAAATGCAACATCATCCGACCTTCAGAAAGCCCGTCATTTGATTGGCGAACTAAACGGCCAGATAGGGAAGCTGGAAGCACAGGTGGCACAGCTAAGAGGTGAAAACCAGGAGCTGACCGCAAAAAATACGAATCTTACACAGGAGAAAGACGTACTGAACCAGAACCTGGATACAAGAACAAAGGAAAATGATGCGCTGGCTAATACTGTAGACGTTGGAAGCACGTTATCCGCTTCAGGAATGACCATTACTCCTTTAAAGGAAAAGAAAAACGGAAAAGAAAAAGAAACCAGCTTTGCACGCAGAGTAGATGTTTTACGTATTTCCTTTAACGTTGAAAACAGGATCACAACCTCCGGTCCGGCTGACCTTTACGTGATCGTTACTGACCCCAAAGGGAATGTGATTCAGAATACACAGTTATCTTCCGGTTCAATGACCACCCGTCAGGATGGTGACAGGAATTTTACGGCTAAAGTTCCTGTTGAATATGAGCAGGGCACCCGTAAAGGCGTATCTTTCCCGATCCAAAACCCTGATGGTTTTATACCGGGTGATTACAAAATTGAAGTATATCACAACGGGTTTAAAATCGGAGAAGGCGTACGCAGCCTGAGAAAAGGAATCTTCGGTTAATAGCTTATTAAATATCCCAGTTAAAAAAAGCAATCCTAAAACGGATTGCTTTTTTTATTATAATGGTAAAACCACCTGCGTTAAGTAAGGGATACGAAACAGCTTTTTATTGAAAGAGCGTCCGAGCAGGTGTTCTGCGCTACTATTGCTGTTTTTCACCAGCAGCCGATACCTGAGAGTGTTGGCCTGTTATGCTCCCTTGCCGGTAAGAACACCGGCAAATGCTGCAATATTACCTGTTAATAAGATTAAAAAAGGTGCCTCATAAAAGAATGAAGCACCTTTTTAATGCATTAAAAGCAATTACCTACAACTGCAATGGCAACAAAATCTGATCAATCTTATGTAATGTACCGTTTACATAAAGCTGATCACTTGAGCCACCGGGTTCAGGAAGGGGGTTAATGGTCACATTTGCCGGCGTAGCGTTCACTGCTCCTTTAATGGTAAGAGCGCTCACCGATGGGCCGGTAAAAGTTGCCTTAATGGTCAGCTTAGGAGCAGCAGCACCCAAAACCAGGCTTAAGAGTGTGGGCACCTCCGTTGCTGAGGTTGAAAAATTATTGGTAAAACAGGTGGTTCCGATGATATGATAGGCCAGCAATCCCTTTATTGTTTTAGCAGACAGTACTGAATACAATAGCGGGTTACTGAAAACCGCCGTAGTACTGGTCAACTTTGTTGTTTCGGCAGGTGCATTTGCATCAGCAGCGGCTGCGGCATTTTCATCAGAGGAGCCGCCTGCCTTTTGCTGCGCATAAATAAATGCGCGAACCGAAGGATAAGCCATCGCATACAGCGTTGCCTTAAAAACAGCATCTGTAGGAGCAAATAAAGTGATATTGGGGCCGAAAGAAGAGAACAGCGTAACCATCGATTTTTCCGGATCTTTTAATTCCTGGGCACTCAGCCCGCTGTCGGCCCTTTCTACTGCGGCTTTTAAATATGTAAGATCGGGAGCTTCACTGATGCGTTCCCATAGTAACCGTTGCGGTGGCATTACCACGGCACCTGTGGGATAGTACACACCGTTACCGGCCGCTCCTTTTGCACCCGTTACCGGTACATTATTCACATAACTGAGCGTACCTGTCTTTGACAGAAAGGTAGACAGCCTGGCCAGGGCGCTTATCTGGGGAGCCGGGTTAATCATTGTAGG
>DASVMC010000481.1:0-3554 GCA_036384555.1 Niabella sp.
CTACAACGGAATAGATATTCCCGTTGCGGATATTATAAATGGCGCCTACAGCCTGTGCTCTTCGTAACTGGTCTTCAGCTTTTGTTACTTCGCTTTTTGCTTCCAGTACTTCTTTTTCCGTACTCAGTTTCCCTGTATACATTTCCTGTGCTACCCGCAGGTTGTTCTGGGCAACCGCAAGATCTGTTTTGGCATCACTAAGGTCTTTTTGAAAGCCCGCCATTTCGGTACTGCGGATGGTTGCCAGCACCTGCCCTTTTTTTACATAATCGCCCAGCTCTGCATTCACACTGATCACATTGCCACCCACCAGCGGAAATACATCGATATAATCGTTCTTATCCGCGGCTATTTTTCCAAAAAAATTCATCACGGTTTCTATCGGTTGCCTGTGGGCCTCAGCGGTCGTAGTGGTCTTTAACATTACATCACTCAGTTCAAAACCTTTAATAATATGCTGTTCTTTTTTATCATCCTTACCGCCGCAAGCAGCCAATAGTGTCATAAAAAGAACAGGGATGATCTGTTTCCGGTTCATCATTAAAATATTTTTGTTTGTGTTAAACGACCCAGCTCCTGCGCTGAGATCATAATCTGTTTTCTCATTTCGTACAACTGAAGAATGGTTTGCCGGTAGCTATCCATAAAGTCGGTAAAATCGACCAGGTTCACATTGCCTTTCCTGAAGTTGGCAAGCATGCCTTCATAAACGGCCTTCAGGTTTTCCATATCTTCCGGCTTTACGGAAAAGTATTGATCGTATTGATTTTTCCAGGTTTGATAAGCCATTTCAACAGTCGTTTCAAGATCCAGCTTTTTCAGATCACTGCTGGCCTCACTTTCTTTAATCTGGTATTGCGCTTTTACGATATTCCCTTTATTGCGTTTCCAAAGCGGTATAGGGATGCCTACTGTAAGGTCTACTTCATTTTTATAAGCCCCGCCCAGCTGGTTCCATTGTCCGCCCAGTGTAAGATCCGGCACATTCTGCGATCTTTGCCAGCTGAGATTAACTTTATTCGCCTCCACGTCCTTCAGAGCATACCGGTAGTCTGCGTTATTAAGTAATGCCTGTTGCTTGATTGCTTCCAGGTTCATGACCGGCTGCTCCGCTAAAAGCTGACTGGCGGCTGCATCCGACAGAGAGGTAACAATATTTACAGGAAGGCCGGTGAGTATTTTTAACTGCTGCTGCTGCTGAAGTATGGTATTGACCACATTTACCTTATCATTATTCAGCTGCACCACCATCGACTGAAGCCGCACCTGCTCTTTTAAAGAAGTATTGCCCTTAGCTGTCTGAACTTTATACGCCTCTAACAGATCCATCATGTAATTCAGTTGCGTATTGATATCTACCAGCTTCTTCTCTTCAAAATGAAGGGTATAATAGGTCTCATAAAGCTGTGCTTTTAATTCAGCTAAAAGCTGGTTGAATTGCAATTTTGCCAGCTCCTTATTGTTACGGGCATAAGCCACTTCATACTTTTTCTTACCTCCCAAATAGAGTAATTGCTGAATGCCCAGACTATTTGCCTTAGTAACACCCAGCACCTTATTATCTTCGGGGTTATAGATATTCGTTGAATACGCTGCCTGTGGAAGGTCCCAGATTTTCGCCTGGATCACATCAGCCTCTGCTTCACTGATATTGTATTGCTGTGCCAGAAGCGCAAGATTGTTTTTCATAAACGCTGCTTCGCAAGCCTCCAGTGTCATTGTATCCTGGGCATCAATGCTTCCGCACAGAATCAGCAATAAAAAAAGAAAGTGCCCTTTCATACCTCAATAGTTTTGAGGCAAATTTGAGCTGCGGACCTTAAAACCGCCTTAAGCGCACCTTAAAATAACCTTAAAGGCGCGCGCTTACAAAAGATTAACATCTTTTAAGGGAAAAGTGATCCTGAAAATATTTTTAGCCGGTCGTACGGGAATGTAGTGTACCCGTCCTCTGTGATATTCAATAATACGTTTTACAATGCGCAGGCCAAGTCCCGATCCGGTCACGTTTTGTGCATTGGCACCTCTCATGAATGGCTCAAAAATCCGTTGCCGTTCTTCCTCGCCAATTAAAGTGCCCTCGCTGATAATGTCTACATCCAACACTTCGTCTTTTTCATGAATGGTTACAGTTACGGCCGGGCTGTCAGAATAAGTAGCTGCATTTTTCAAAAGATTTACGAATGCAATTTCCAGCAATGATCTTACCCCATTTATAACAAGATCCGGATCCCTGCCTTCTTCCGAGAGTATAGTAAAATCCATCAGCAGCCGGGGATCCATTTTTAAAACGCGTTCATAAGCAGTAAAAATGATTTCATCAATACGCTCGCTTTCATAAATACTGCTGATGTGTTCTTTGTCAAACTTAGATAGTAATAATAGCGAACGCGTAAGATCCGAAAGCTGATGCACATCTTTTATTACATTGCCGACTGTTTCCCTGGTCCGTTCGGCATCTTCTTTCAGATAACCCAGATTTTCCAGCTGAAAGGCAATACGGGTCAGTGGTGTGCGGATTTCATGTGCTGCGCTTGATGTAAAGTCTTTCTGTGACTGAAATACATCATTGATCCGGCCCATCATGGTATTAAAGGAGCGGGCCAGTACATTGATCTCGTCATTAGCGTTTTTGGAAGGCAGCTGCTGGGTAAGGTTATGCGCCGTTATATCTGTTATCTGCGTCGTTAAACGATCTAAAGGCTGTAAAAGCCGTTTTACAAAAAAGTAGCTACCCACCCATACAACCACTGTGCTGATCAGGTAAGTGATCAGCAGTATGTATCCCAGAAACCGGAGCTTTGACCGTCCGTTCACATCTTCTGCACTGGTAAGTATATAAAATTTTTTTCCGTCTATGGTTACAGATAACCCAAAATACTCAGGAGAACTGTTTTCAACATAGACCTCGCTTTTTTCATCCAGCTGGCGCAGGAAGCTTTCATCCCAGCTAATACTTGAATCTTTAACGGTACTATATAGCAATTTTTTATCGGAATTGAAGATCAGTATTTCCTCCTTGTACAACCCATCGTCAGACTCGCTCAAGAACTTAGGGACGCCAGCTAGAAAATCCGGCGTTTTGGCAATAAAATGCGCAGTGACCATGGATTTATCTTTCAGGTCCTGCCGGAACTCATCCCTTCTGAAATCGTAAAAAGAGTAATAGATAATGATCAGCAGTAACCCGAATAACACCGAGTAGCCGATGCTCCAGCTAAGCGCTATTCTTCTTTTTAACGTCATTGCTGCGGTTTTAAAAAATAGCCAAAGCCGGGGCGGGTATGAATGAGCTTAACAGGGAACTGCCTGTCTATTTTTTTACGCAAAAAATTGATATATACTTCAATCGTATTGTGCGTGGTCTGGAACTGGTTCTGCCAGACCTCATCGGAAATATACTGTTTAGAAAGCGTGCGGCCATTTGCTTTTGCCAGCAGTACCAGTAACTGAAATTCTTTCTGGGTCAGCTGTATTTCCCGGCCTCCGCGAAAAACCTTGTACTCATCAGGATAGATCTCAAGGTCTTCAACCGTTATGCTCGTGCGTTTTTC
>DASVMC010000482.1:0-5887 GCA_036384555.1 Niabella sp.
TCCTGATCCATGGGGGTGGCTCAACCATTGAAAGCAGCTTTGGAAAGCTGATCCCGCTGCTTTCTGACAGCATAACAATAATTGCGGTAGAATTACAGGCGCATGGCCGTACCAGCGACCGCGAGGGTCCTGAAAGTTTTGAACAGGATGCTGAGGACTGTATAGCCCTGTTAGAAAAGACGGGCATCAAAAAAGCCGCGGTTCTTGGCTTTAGTAATGGTGGGAATACGGCCATCCAGATAGTAAATAAAAAACCGGACCTGGTTGATAAACTGATACTGGCATCTACATTTTACAAAAGAGAAGGGTTGCCACAGGGCTTTTTTGAGGGAATGGCCCGGGCAACAATTGATGTAATGCCGCAATCGTTGAAGAATGCATTTTTGAAATTAACGCCGGATGAGCAGAAACTGCAAACAATGTTTGAAAAGGACAGGAACCGGATGCTGCATTTTGAAGACTGGGACGATTCGCTGCTTACTGCTATTACCGCTCCTACATTAATAGTAAACGGAGACCGGGATGTGCCATCTGTAGCGCATACAGTAGCTATGCAACAGCTTATAAATGGTTCCAGGCTATTAATACTACCTTCTGTTCATGGTAGCTATATGGGAGCAGCGGAAAGTGTTGCCGAGAAGCAATATGTGCTTTCCTTTTTTGCAGAAACGGTAAAAGATTTTTTGAATAGCTGATGATTTAGCAAATAGCATGAAGAACAGTACACATAATTTTAAAGACATAAAAGCTCCGGCGGAGCAGGTCTATGATGCTATTATGGATCCGCGGGCTTTAGAGCAATGGATGGCACCCGGCAACATGAGGGGGAAGATTCATTACTTTGATGGGGTAGTGGGGGGCGGTTACGAAATGTCTTTATTTTATCCGGCAGCTGACCACGACGCTCCCGGAAAAACAGCCGCCGATGAAGACCGGTTTAAGGTGCAGTTTATTGAGCTGATCCCCGGTCGGAAAATTACCGAAATGGTCAGCTTTGTAAGCAACCACCCCGGCTATCAGGGTGAGATGACCATAGAGATCACACTGGATAAAAGGAACGGCAGTACGCGGGTCCATTTTTTATTTAAGAACATTCCTGGTGGTATCCGGCCGCAGGATAATGAAGCGGGTACGGTCTCATCACTTAATAAACTGGCAGCCTTTGTTGAAAGTAAATTGCCCGGACAATACCTCTGAACTCAGCGCTTTAGTTTCGGTGTCTTCCTTTTGCAGGGTGCTTTTCAGGAACAGCTGGCTGGCCAAGCCACAGCAGCGCATTGATCAATAATTGGTTTTGGGCAGGACTGGTAAAGGTAAATGACAATTCTTTATTGGTTTTGTTCTGATAGTCTATGTCATTATGCCCCATGTTCACATAAACCATTCTGTATTTTTTATTGCTCCATACAACAGGATAATAGCCGCTGTGCCAGATCTCCTCAGGTTTTGGCCCGGTTCCTAAAGGAAAGCTGCTGCTGTCTATTGTAACCAGGATGTCAATATCCGGGTTGTTTCGCAGATCGTATTGCCAGCGGTACCATTCATTGGGCGCCGATCGAAAAGTAACAGGCAATCCTTTTGTGACCGGATGTCCTTTGTGTATCACCCGCAGTATGGCAGGTGTAGGCCGCCAGGTATTGCTGCTGTAATTTCCGCAGCCCAGGAAAGTAGTATTATACCAGGGCCAGTTGTCAGGATAGGCAGAATGAGGTAAAGCAAAAGCGGCAAAATGAAAACCGATCCAGGCCCCGCCCCCTTTCATGTAACGTTCAAAGGCAGCCCGCTGCTCCGGTTTTTCCGGTCTTGTATCCAGGAATAGTACAATCGCATAACGGGAAAGAAAAGAATCGTTCAGGTTGTTCCAGTTATCAGTGGAATCATACTGGAAATGGTATTGCCGGGCAATTTCAGGGAACCAGCGGTTAGCCTCGTGTACAAAGCTGATATGAGCCGGGTCGTTTTTGGCCGTATAAAAAGCAATTACTTTAAAAACGGCTGAGGAAGATTGGGCCTGCAGTCCGTATGCAGTTACCGCAAATACAACACAAAGCATCGCCGTTTTTAATATAGAACGCATGCTGCACAAGGTAGGCTTTATTAAAATAACATGCGTCCGGCAGGAAATAAAACCCTGCAGGACGGCTGGTTGTATTAAGACGATTACAGGCTGTAGCTATTGCAACGGGCGTTGCTCCCGAACCAGCAGCGCTATATAGCTTTTCCCGGACAATGTTCAGTCAGAGATCTATATCGAAATCCAGGGTTTTGCGTATGGGATTCGCATTAAAGTAGTTACGGGAGCTATCCGGAAGCCGCTCCTGTTTATTTCCTAAATACGGAATTTTTTTCTTTCTTATATTTTTCCGCATTTCGAAAACAACAGCGGCTGCCTGTAAAATACTTTTGTGCCCCAATAATAAAATGGAATGATGAATAAATTGATCCTGGCGCTCTTCCTTACCTGTAGCGCCATTTTTGTTAAGGCACAAAATGCTGAAATTCATGGTAAAATAACAACATCCGACGGAGAGCCTTTAGGCCGTGTAAGTGTGGTGGTACAGGGCACAAAATGGGGCGCCGTATCAAAAGAAGATGGCACGTACCAGATTAAAAATATTAAACCGGGTGAATATGTTGTAGAAGTTTCGCTGACGGGGGATATAAGGGATCACAAGCAGGTGGATTTAAACCCGGGCAGCAATCAGGAACTTGATTTTAATATCGGGGAAACAACTAAAGAGTTAAGTGAGGTGGTTGTGGAAACCAATAAGATCATGAACAGGACCAGCTCCTATGCCAGTAAAATGCCCTTGAATAACCTGGAAAATGCACAGGTGGTGTCATCTATCCCTGATGTGATCCTCAGAAAACAGATAGCTATAACGCTGGAAGATGCGATGAAAAATGCCACCGGTGTTACCAAGCTTTGGGATGCTACCAGCCGGCCGGACGGAGGCGCGCTTTTTGTAAGCCGTGGATTTATGACTACCACCAAGGCACGTAACGGATTGCCCAATATTGTAAATACCAATGTGGACATGGCCAACCTGGATAAAATTGAGGTCATAAAAGGCCCTACCGGTACCTTATATGGCAGCATCATTAACTCATATGGTGGTTTAATTAACCGGATTACCAAACGGCCTTATTTTTACAACGGAGGATATGTGGATGTAGCGTACGGGTCGTATAATTTTATGAGAGCCTCAGCCGATGCTAACTTTGTATTACAAAAAGATAAAATGGCCGCCCGTATCAATGTAGCCGGTCAGAACCAGGATAGCTGGCAGGACGCAGGCTTCCAGAAAAGCTATATCATTGCGCCCTCTTTTGTATATAAACCCAACGACCGGTTTACCCTGAATGCAGATGCGGAGATTGTGGGCTCCAGCGGTAACAGTAACGGAGGTAATTTTATGTTCATATTAACCCCGTCCATGGTCAACGGCGGATTAAGCGGCCTGTTGTCGGCGTTATATCCCAATAACCCTGAAGCCGTGAATGCGATCATGGCAAAGGCTCCAAAAACGATAAAAGAGGCATTCGGAACTGATAACGTAAAAGATATTAAAGTGGATTATGACCGGTCCTTTATTTCGAATGACCTGTATTCCAAAACCAATACCAACTCCTTTTTTGCAGATGCCAGCTACAGGATATCGGACCACTGGACCTCACAAACTGCATTTACATACAGTTTGAGCCACAATAACGGGTATGCTCCTTTTCAATACCTGGTGCCTAACTACCTGGCCAGTTTTCTGAAATCGGCAATGACAGGCACACCGGACTTTGGTGCGCCCGGTGCGGACAGTGTGGCACGGATGGTATGGCGGCCTATAGGGGAAACCAAGACACTGGATATACAGCAAAATTTTGTTGCGGATTACACCTTTGGGAAAATACGTAACCGGGCAGTTATCGGGGTCGATTACCTGAACTACCGCTCTGATGTAACGTATTACTATTTTAACGGACTGCTCCATGGTGTGCAGCCATATCCTTATCTGTTCGATATGGTTGGGGCTGACGGAGGAAGCGCCTCTGGTATTGCATTTAATAAGCCAAATGTTGATGCTGCTTATCAGCAACGGGGAACAGTTGATCCTCCGTATGAATCAAATCAGCATTCTGCTGCATTTAGCGGGTATATCAATAATATTACCAACATTACTGATTACCTGGTGGTGTCTGCCGGCGTGCGGGTAGATAACTTTGATGATAAGCTGGGCAATAAAACACAAACCAAATTCTCACCAAAATTCGGGTTGATCTTTATGCCGGTAAAAGATCAGCTATCTCTCTTTGCCAACTACCAGAACGGGTTTACCAATCAGTTTGGTACAGATAAGAATAACAAGTCCTTTGATCCGGAAGAGGCCAATCAAAAAGAAGTGGGTATAAAATATGCGCTGTTGGGCAACAGGCTTACTGGAACCATTAGTTATTATGATATACTGGTGAAGAATATTGTTCGCCAGGACCCGACTGACGGTAATTTCAGCATTCAGGATGGGGAGCAGAAAAGTAAAGGGATCGAAGTAGATGTACTCGCTAACCCCGTAAATGGCTGGACGCTTTTATTAGGCTATGGCTATAATGATAGTAAAATGCAAAAAGCAACAGCAGATGTGAACGGGTTGCGGCCTGAGTCGGCCGGCCCTTACAATACATTGAACTTCTGGACGAATTATTCGTTTACAAAGACCGCTGTAAAAGGATTGGGCATTGGGGTAAGCCTGAACTATTCAGGTGAATCCTATGCGATTAACAGCAATCTTGATGGCAGGCTCATGCTGCCTGCTGCAACCATTTTGGGCGGCCATCTTACCTATGATCTTGCGCATTTCCGTATTGGGTTAAAGGTCAATAATATCACCAATGAAAAATACTGGAAAGGGTGGTCCAACTTTATCCCGCAGATGCCCCGGCAGTTGATCGGCACCATTGCTTATAAGTTTTAAGCCATGGAACAGAGAAAAAGCCGGCTGAAATGGGCGATTCACCAAAAAAGATGGTTTGGCAAATGGCACCTGTATCTGGGAATTATAGCGGGTGCTGTTCTGAGCGTGGTAGGACTTACCGGCAGTATTCTGGTCTTTGGTGATGAAATAGACCAGGCTTTAAATCAAGAGCTTTTCCAGGCCCTGGGAAAGCAAAAACGGTACAGTATTGAAGAGATAGCGACGATTGTACCACAAAAATATCCGGAGAAAAAGATCGACTATATCTATTGGCCGGAAGAAGGCAACCCGAATAGCACGTATGTGTGCTACAATTTTGCAAAAGAGGAACAATTCTTTATTAATCCATATACGGCTGAGCTGGCCGGCAAGCGATTACAGCACAGCTCATTTATCGGGTTTGTAACGGAATTACATACCAATCTGCTCATCTCTGGCTGGGGGCAGTATTTGGTCGGACTGGCAACACTATGCCTGCTGATCCTTACCATTAGTGGGTTGCGGCTGTGGGTGCCCCAGCAATATCAAAAATGGAAGCAATGGAAATCAGTGCTGACTGTCAATTTCAAAGCAGGGTTTAAACGACAGAATTATGACTGGCATAATGTACTGGGAATTTATTCAGCGCCGGTAATTATCATATTGTCTTTAACGGGTTTTGCGCTTTCTTTTGGTCCGGTATTCATTGCCTTCTTATTCATGCTCACCGGAAGATCCCCGCAATCGGTACAGCAGATTTTTGATCTGAAATCGGAATTGATAGAAGGCAGGCAGAAATTATCACCTGTTGCTGCTGCTGCGGTTGCTAAAAAACAATTTCCTCATGCTGTGATCAGAGGGATCGCCTATCCTGTTGATAAAAACGGCGCTTACCGCTTTGATCTGCGCTCCGATGGTGTTTCAAGAGAAGGAAACCGCATCAT
>DASVMC010000483.1:0-6140 GCA_036384555.1 Niabella sp.
AATTCCACAGAAATGGATGAAAATGCGGCGGATCCTGTAATTGACCTGATGGAAAGCCAGAAACAGGTAACAGAAAAAGGCGGTACCATGCGGTTGGGTGCGTATGATTGTCATTTAAAGGAAGGAACTCTGGCAGCGGCAATTTATGGTACCACACACATCAGTGAGCGCCACCGGCACCGGTGGGAGTTCAACAATCAATACCTGGAGGCTTTTGAAAAAGCCGGAATGGTGGCCAGCGGTAAAAACCCGGAGAGCGGTTTGGTGGAAGTGATTGAGCTGCCTGCGCACCCCTTTTTTATCGGAGTACAGTTCCATCCTGAACTGAAGAGCACGGTTGAAAACCCGCATCCTGTTTTTGTAAAGTTTGTGGAAGCTGCTTTGAGCCATGCCGCCGCGCATAGCGTTACTGTAAAAAAGAGTGATACGGTAAATGTTGATTTATAATTGATTATACGATTTTTTCAATAAAAGTCGCCTTTCCGGAGGGCGACTTTTTTTTATACCAAATCAAAGGGCAAATCCCACGCATTGTCTTATCTTTGCCGCCTCAAAAAATACACGTAAGTAATGAAGTTTGATCGTAATACGATTATCGGGTTTGCAATTTTAGCGGTGCTCTTTTTCTTTTATTTCTACTATAATAATTTACAGCAAGGGGAATACCAGAAAGAAAAGGCCCGGCAAGATTCGATTGCCAATGCCCTGAAGCCCAAAGTGGATACTGCCACATTACGGTTAGACTCAATGCGGGCAGATTCTCAGCGGCATGTAACCAGTGCGGGTATGTTTGTAACAGCAGCCAACGGCGCAGAACAACTGGTATATGCAGAAAACCAGGTGTTTAAAGTGGCGTTCAGCAATAAAGGCGGTCAGCCGAAATTTATTGAGCTGAAGAAATTTAAAAGTGCGGTAGACAGCCAGCAGGTAAAATTAGCCGGAACTGATTTTAACAGGATCAGCTATGCAATTAACACTTCTGCTAATCAGAGCGCCCAGACAGGCGACCTGTTTTTCAGTAATGGAAAAATAACTCCGGGGCCGGATGGATCTCAGATCGTCACCTTTGAGCTAAAAGGAGGCGACAGCAGTTCTTCCGCCAGCTATGTTACGCACCAGTTTATTATTTATCCGAATGATTATAAGATCGATTTTAATATTACACTGGCACAGCCCGGAACCCTGCTTTCACAGGGTACTATGAACATGGTCTGGCAGTATGATGCAAAACAACAGGAATCAGATATTGACTTTGAAAAGCAAAATACCCAGATCGGGTACATGGAGAACGATAACTTTGATTATCATACCATCAGCCGTAAAGATCATGTTGATTTTGAAAAAAGCGTGGAATGGGTGGGTGTGCGTCAGCGGTTCTTCAATACCTTTTTATGGGCAAGAGATAAATTCTCCGGTGGAAAAATTAACTGGACCATACCTCCGGACGGGGAGCGTGATGTGGTAAGGACCACTGCGAATATGCAATTGAAGGTGCCTGGTGGTAATGCTGCTGCAACCATTCCAATGAGTATATACTATGGTCCTGCTGATTATAATATCTTAAAGAAATACGACAATGGGTTTAGCAAAATGGTAAACCTGGGCCAGGGCATGTATGCCTTTGTACGTCCGTTGAACCAGTTCGTTATCATACCGGTGTTCAATTTTATGAAGAGTATTGTAAGCAGTTATGGCCTTGTAATTGCCCTGCTTACATTAGTGATCCGTTTATTGATTTCGCCGCTTACCTATAAAAGCTATCTGAGTGGTGCCAAAATGAAAGCTTTACGCCCGGAAATTGCGGCAATGAAAGAGCGGCTGGGCGGAGACCAGCAGGCTATGAGTATGGAGCAGATGAAACTGTTCCGGGAAGCAGGGGTAAACCCGTTGGGCGGTTGTATACCGGCCCTGTTCCAGATACCAATATTCTTTGCCCTGTACAGCTTCTTTAATGCCAGCGTGGATCTTAGAGGTGCTGATTTCCTTTGGTCACATGATCTTTCTGCTTTTGATGCACCCATCCGTTTTGGAATGAACATTCCTTTGATCGGTAACCATTTGAGCTTGTTTACGATTACGGCCGTAATCACCAGTCTGCTGATCTCTCTGTATAGTATGAGCATGACGCCGGATCAGAATAATCCCATGATGAAGTATATGCCGTATATCTTCCCGGTATTTCTGTTATTTATATTTAACAAGCTTCCCTCTGCGCTTACCTGGTATTATACGGTATCCAATATTATTACACTGGCATTGCAGTTTGTGATACAGAACTATATTATTGACCACGAAAAAATTCTGTCAAAGATCCAGGAGAACCGGAAGAAGCCCAAAACAAAATCCAAATGGCAGGAACGGCTGGAGCAGATGCAGGAGCAGCAGCGCCAGGTGCAAAACCAGCGGAATAAGAAATAATAAACCAGTTTATTGATAAAGGCACCGGTAATTGACCGGTGCTTTTTTTTGTTCTTTACAAGGGTAGGAAGCGACGTTGCCAGGCTGATTGTTACGGAAAGCCCGCCCGGATGACTTTGACGAACCGTTGATGAAGCCCTGAAAGATGAGTTGTTAATGTCCTTGTCCGAGGGGTGTTTCAACATACTTTTAGCTACTCCTTATTTTGTTCCCGTTTATTATATCAGCGGCTTTTTCCCGGTATCCCGGTAATACCGGATCTTCGACAGAAACAGGATCGCCATTTTATCTGCCCGCCATTTTGCTTCATCCGCAACCGGCCCCTGAAAACTTTCATCAACGGTCTCATACCACAAGCGCAGCCAGGTATCGAAGTGCTCTTTGTCTGCAGGAAGCTGGGCATGAGGGGGAAAAGGTGCGCCGAAATAGGTTTTGTTGCCGAGTAATAATGTTTCCCAGAAGCGATACATTTTTTCGAGATGTACGGGCCATTGATCTGTAATCACTTCGTTAAAAACAGGTCCGATAAGGGAATCGCTTCGTACCTTTTGATAAAAAGAGTTTACAAGCATGCGGACATCATCCAGGGTTGCTATATCGGGTAACGATTGCTCCATAAGAAGACTTCAAAGGTATATAAAACCGGTCTTTATGAAATATTTAGTATCTTGAAAGAACAATCGCTGATGATGCCGGTAATTAATTTGAAACGGATTTATGATCCGCCCGCCAGAACGGATGGATACAGGGTGCTGGTTGATCGTTTGTGGCCCAGGGGTGTAAAGAAAGAGGCGGCAATGATTGATGAATGGGCGAAGGACCTGGCACCTTCTAACGAGTTGAGGAAATGGTTTAATCATGAGGTGGAGAAGTGGGAGCCATTCCGGGAACGGTACCTTAATGAGTTGCATAAAAATCCGGCGGTTGAATTGTTTACCAAAGCACATGCCCGAACCCCCGTGCTCATGCTGCTGTTTGGTGCAAAGGATGAAAAGCATAACCAGGCGGTTGTGCTGAAGCATTTCCTGGAACACCTGTTTTCAAAGAAATGAGGTCAGCTGCGGCTGCGGACCATTTTTTTTCAGGGGAAAGCAGGGTGGGCCATTGAAAAATTTTGAAAGCAGTATAACTGAAGCATTAAAATTATTCTAAAAATTGATAAACGGTAAGCACATTACGAAAAAGGAACTTATTATTCTTTAGCTTTGCGCAGAATTTATTGCAAATGAGACTGAGCAAGATAGAAGGTGTTTTTTCCAGAGCGTTACTCTTAGTGCTCTACGCCTGTTTCTTTTTTGTTCAGTTTAATACCAGAACGATCAGTGCTAAAGAGTTCCGGTGGCATGCCGTTAGCAGCGTAACGGCGGGTACAAAAGAAAAGGTGGTCAAGGCCGCTCACGGACACACGCAAACTGCCAAGTTACTTAGTAAGCGGTTTGTCTTACAACAGGTATTCCTGATTGCCGCTTTAATCGTCCTAAAGAATATTTCCTTTTCTGTCATCAGAAAGGAATACGGGATCAGCACTGTTGCTCTTTGTACTGCCATTCATTATCCCTGGTCGTTGCGGGGTCCTCCGGAAACAGTACTCACTTTCTCCCGTTTTTAATTTTTCTTTTACTTAAAGATTTTTACATGTGTACTTTCTTATACAGAAGGTGCCGTACCGTTGTTTGTGGTATACTGTTCTTTGTATCAGGCATCACTGCTGCTTCGGCGCAATCGCACCTTACCCTATTGAACCTGATCGATTCTTCAAAGGCTAATCTTCCATTGTTTAAACAAAAACTGGCTTTAATACAAGCAGCGCAGGCAAGGCTTACTGCAACCAGGCATTCTTTTTTACCAACAGTACAGGGCGCTGAACAACTCAATATCGGAACCGATAACTCTCTTTCAGGAGCTGTTTTCGGATTGGGATTGCTTCCTTCTGCATCAGGCGGCATTAATGCCGTCAACAATATGGATCCTGCTACAGGTAATGTAGCCGTGATCTCCAGCGATTATGAACTGGTGAATTTTGGATTGAACGATGCAAAATTAAAAGCCGCCCGCGCAGATCTGGCGATCAATCATGCCGATTTTAACAAAGACCTGTATGCTGTAAAATCAAAGGTGGTTTTGTTATACCTGAACCTGTTGAAATATGAGATCAAATTGACCACCGATCAGCAGAACATAGATCGTTATTCCAGTATTCGCAACGTGATCCGCGCCCTGAGCGGCAGCGGGTTGATTGCCGGTGCTGATTCTTCAATGGCCAATGCCGAGCTGGCAAAGGCGCGCATCGGTCACAACCAGACACAAGGGATCATTAATCAATACAAAGAACAGCTGGCATTCGTAACAGGAATTCCTTCGCAGCAAATCATTGTAGATACTTCTTTTTATGGGCACCTGCACCCGATACCTCCTGTTATGAACTTCCCGATCGATTCGATCCGCAATCCTTTACTGGATTATTATAATGCACGAAAAAATATTTTTACGGCAAATGAGCTGCTCATCCGTAAGAATTATTTGCCAAAGATCCATTTAATGGCCAGCGCCTGGGCAAGAGGCTCCAGTATCCAGTACAATAACAGCTACAGGGCGTTATCAGAAGGCCTCGGTTACCAGCGGTATAATTACCTGGCCGGCGTTGCCCTCACCTATAATTTCCTGAACGGGATATACAAAAAAGACCGGCTTCTGGAAAATAAGAGTGCAATAGAAGCCAGCGAACAGGAGCTGGAGCAGGAGCGGCGGGCATTACAGGCACAGACCTTACAGGCAGACAATGACCTGCAGATATCCAAAGCTAACCTGAAACAGATACCCGTTCAGTTAAGTTCTGCGGAAGTTGTTTACAGGCAAAAGCTGGCACAGTACAAGGCCGGACTGATCTCGCTGATCGATCTTACGAATGCATCGTTTGTATTGTATCGCTCACAGGTAGATTATATAGAAGCGAATACAGATTGGTACCTGGCATTGCTGAACAAAGCGGTGGCTACAGGAACGCTCGATCAATTTATTCAATCTTTAAACTTGGAATACTAATGATAAAGGCTGCACTCAAAAGGCCGATAACCGTACTTGTTCTTTTTACAGGACTTTTACTGTTTGCTGTTATGGCCTTACGGACAATACCGATTGATATTTTCCCCAAATTAAATTTGCCCACTATTTATGTTATCGAATCCTACGGCGGTATGAGTCCGCAGCAAATGGAAGGTTTTTTTGCCACGCGTTTGCAGGATCAGTTTTTATATGTAAACGGGATCAAAAACATTGAGAGCAAAAACATACAGGGGCTTACGCTGATTAAATTATCCTTTTATGAAAACACCAATATGGCCGAAGCATCGGCCCAGGTAGCCTTACAGGTAAACCGGGCATCCAAATTCTTTCCGCCGGGAGCGCTGCCTCCGCAGGTGATCCGTTTTGATGCTTCCTCCTTGCCGGTAGGAGAACTGGTATTCAGCAGTAAAACAAAATCACTGAAAGAGATCTATGATCTGGCTGTAACCCGCGTGCGCCCGATGTTTGCAACGATCCCCGGTTTGTCTGCGCCACCGCCGTTCGGTGCCAATTCCCGTTCAATTGTGGTAAATGTAGACCCTGAAAAACTGCGCCAGTATAATATTTCCCCGGAGCAGGTGGTGAATGCGATCACAAAAAATAATAGCATGAGCCCCTCCGGGAACCTGCGGGTAGATAGTTTAATGTATGTGACCACA
>DASVMC010000484.1:0-6563 GCA_036384555.1 Niabella sp.
ATCTATTGCTACGCCCGTAATGTGCATGAATACTGGGGGTATAGTGCCGGGATGGATTTTGAGCAAAAGATCATCGTTAAAATGAATGCTGCACAATTACTGCGTAAACAGCTGATGCATCCCAAATGGGAACCTATTCCCATCATGTTAAGCGGGAATACGGATTGTTATCAGCCTGCTGAAAAAAAATACCGGCTTACCAGGGGCCTGCTGGAAGTGTGCAATGAATTCAACCAGCCGGTTGGGATCCTTACAAAGAATGCAGGTATTTTGAGAGACAAAGATGTTTTGCAGGAAATGGCCAGGAAGAATATTGTAAGAGCCATGGTTTCTGTTACCTCTTTTAACGAAGAGCTGAGAAGGGTGATGGAACCGCGTACAACTACTGCATTACAACGCCTGAAGGTCATTGAAGAATTGAGTAAGGCGGGTGTTACTATGGGTATTATGATGGGGCCAATGATACCGGGATTAAATGATCATGAAATGCAGCGCATTATGAAAGCAGCAGCGGACAGAGGTGCGACCTTTACCGCTTACACCTTTATCCGGCTGAATGGCGCGATCAAATTTTTATTCCATGATTGGCTGTATAAGAATTTTCCCGACAGGGCAGATAAGATCTGGCATCTGATTGAACAGAGCCATAACGGAAAAGTGAATGATTCCCGTTGGGGACTGCGTATGCGCGGCGAAGGCAGTATTGCACAGATCATCGCACAGCAATACGCCAAGTATGGAAAACTGTATAGGATGAATGAAGGAGAAACAGGGCTTAACCGGGATGCGTTCAGACGACCCGGGCAGCAGACCTCCCTGTTTTAATGGACAGCGCTGTTGTAAAAGAACTTCGTTAACCGTATGCCTTATTGCAACCTTTGCAGATTCGGTTATCAGCCAACGCCGGCACTTACCGTCTTTGCTGAACGGGTGCGGTATTACCTTGTCAGCCGGAGGCTTCAATAATTACCTGATGGCATTTCCCTTTAAAAGGTTTTTTAAAAAGAAGAGCAGGAACAGGGCCGCTATAACAATTGCCCAGGGCTGTAATTGGCGCTTGCCAGGCCCGTGCCTGTTATTTCAGCCGGGTCGCCGGAAAGCTTCCCATGTGTTTTGATTCCCGCAAAAGCGATCAGTATAAGCAGGATGACGGCAAATAACAGGGATATAGATTTGATCATACATTAATTGATTATTAAACGAACAACAGAGTTTTCCACATAATTGAACTTCCGGTGGAAAATATTTTTCAGTACTGACGGATCAGAATCAATAATTTACTGAAAATTTTCCGTTTGACCAAATTTTATGTGTGAAAAGAGGTGGTGTGCTTAATAAAGAAAGAAAACCAGTTTCATATGCATGATAAAACAAAACAATGGAGGAAATTAACCGGAGAGAAAATCACTGCCTACATTGAAGACGAGGTACGCGGCGCTATTCTGCGTGAACGCAAAATGGGTAGCCAGCTAAAAGTTTGTATTGGCACCGACAGCCAGGTAAAGGGGAGCGACACAGAATTTGCAACCGCAATTGTTTTTATCCGTAAGGGTCGCGGAGGTTTCATGTACCTGAATAATGAGACTACGCGGGAAAAAATGAGCATCCGTCAGCGGATGATGACGGAAGTGGCCCGCAGTATTGAAGTGGCGTATGCACTGAGCCGTGTATTTACCCTCCACGAGGTGGATATGGAAGTGCATGTGGATATCAATACAGATCCAATGTATAAAAGTCATGATGCCCTGAAAGAAGCAATTGGATACATTACAGGAATGGGATTTACCTTTAAAGCAAAGCCCGAAGCTTTTGCCAGTTCCTGTTGTGCCAATAAAGTAGTGCAATAAGCTACGCTGCCTGTTGAAGGATCTTTTTAGTACGCTGTTTCATCAGTGCAATGGCCTGCTCCCGGTTTTCGAACATACCATTAATATTAACCAGATGATCGGCCAGCTTATTGTACTGTTTTGTCATAAGATAAACGAAAATATGCAGGTAATGAATACCGTCAAATACAATTGCCTTACGGGCCGCAAATTCATTCTTGCGCTTCAGAAATTCCCCCGGCATATCTGTATAATGCATTCCCGGGCGTAAATGATGAATGATGTGGTACCCGTCATTCCAGCAAACCTTATTATAAACGGTGTTGATACAGTTGATGGAATTGGTGTATATATTTTCAGGATTGGTAGGATCAATAAAAGAATGCTGGGTCCAGTTTCCCAGCATCATAATAAGCCGGGCAAAGAAAAAGGGAATGACCAGTACGGCCAGACTTGCTTTCAGGTTTACAAAACACATTCCTATACAAAAGAAAATAAATACCCATTCTCCCAGGGTAAGCCTGATGTATAATTTTTTTCTCCTGCGCAGGAATAAATACTGGAATGTTTGTTTAAAGCCCAGGAACAGGAAATTGAAAAAATAAGCAAAGAAGCTGGTAAGGCTGTCCCGCTGATAGGCCATTGTGCTGCTGGCATCTTCTTCATTATTGTTCTCTACATGATGCATTCCCATATGATGGCTGAAATAACTTTCACAGGATCCAGGTAATATAGCCATGGGCGGCCTGCTGGTAGCCCGGCTTAAATGTTTTACGATGGCAAAGGCAATGGAACATTAATCCAAACCGGCCTTTAAAATAAAACTGGGAGAGATAGAAATAAGGAAGGGCTACCGCCCACCATACCCAGCCTTTTAACCATGGGGTGAAAAGCAAAAGCGCGAGCGGAACTACCGTTAGCTGTATCAGCGTCAGCATATAAATGAACGGCAGATCTCTTTTGTCGTTGATAAAACGCAGCCAGAAACGGTCATAAAAATTAAAAGTCTCCTTGGGCTGATAGGTAGGATCAGTCAAAACGGACAAAGTCTTCATAAAAAGGTACGTTTTTGATTTACGTTACTCAGCAGGTTAAGGCAATATACTGAAAGTTTTTTCTAAAAACCGATAGAATGTTTATAGAGAATGTTAAAGTATTATTTAGCTTTATGATTACAAATCATAAAGTTACATTTGTAACATTCTTATATTTTAAATAGGGGTGAATGAAAATTGCTTTAGTACAGCAAAATTATCATATCGGGAATTTTGAAGTAAACATTGAAAAAATTATTTCCGGGATCCGGCGGGCAAAACGTGAAGGGGCAGATCTTGCCGCGTTTACAGAGCTGTGTGTGTGTGGATATCCGCCCCAGGATTTCCTGGAGTTTAATGACTTTATTAATAAATGCGAGGCAGCAGTAAAGGAAATTTGTCTGCATACAGAGGGGATCGGTGTTTTGATCGGAGCGCCGTGCAGAAATGAAAAGCGGGAAGGGAAAAGACTTTATAATGCTGTTTATCTGCTGGAAGACAACTCCGTAAAAGGTATTGTTCATAAGACCTTGCTGCCGAATTATGATATTTTTGATGAGTACCGCTATTTTGAACCGGCAGACACCTGGAACCTGTTGGAGTTCCGTGGAAAAAAACTGGCAGTTACGATCTGCGAGGATATCTGGAATATGGGCGATAACCCCCTGTACCGGGTTACGCCGATGGATGAGCTAATACAGCAGCAACCGGATGTTATGATCAATCTTTCGGCCTCACCGTATAATTACGCGCAGGATGTGGTACGCAACAGCATTGTAAAAGCGCATACACTCAAGTACCATTTGCCGATGATCTATTGTAATACTGTCGGATCGCAGACTGAAGTGGTTTTTGATGGAGGAAGTCTTGTTTATGACCGGGTAGGAAATAAAATAAAGGAATGTGCCTATTTTGAAGAGGATTTCTTTATAACAGATCTTGATACACTGGCAATAGCAGCGGAAAAGGAAACAGAAGAAGCAATGCCTGTGTTCTTTTCGGCAGTTGAAGTAGGGCTGGGAAAAAATACGCTGGACTATTTATCTGATGAAAAGAACATTGAAGAAATTCACCACGCGCTTGTGCTGGGCATCAGGGACTATTTTACAAAAATGGGCTTTACAAAAGCGCTTCTTGGGGCATCGGGCGGAATAGACAGCGCATTGGTGCAGGCATTAGCCGTGGAAGCCCTGGGAAAGGATAATGTATGGGCAATTCTGATGCCCTCACACTATTCAACAACCCATTCTGTGGATGATGCTGAAGCGCTGAGCAGGAACCTGGGAAATCCTTATACGGTTCTGCCTATAAAAAATATTTATGATGCTTTCCTGGCAGAGCTGGCTCCTGTTTTTAAAGACCTGCCCTTTAATGTAGCAGAAGAAAACATTCAGAGCCGCAGCAGGGGTAACCTGGTAATGGCGCTTTCCAATAAATTCGGGCATATTTTATTAAACACTTCTAACAAAAGCGAGCTGGCTACAGGTTACGGAACGCTGTATGGCGACATGGCAGGAGGTATAGGGGTGCTGGGAGATGTGTATAAAACACAGGTGTACGCCTTATCAAAATATATAAACCGCAATGGGGTTATTATTCCGCCGAACATACTGACCAAGGCGCCTTCCGCAGAATTAAGACCCGGGCAAAAAGATAGTGACAGTCTGCCGGACTATGCGGTGCTGGATACCATCCTGGTTGAATATATCGAAGGAAGGAAGGGTCCGGCGGAGATCGTAGCATTGGGATATGATGAAAAGCTGGTAGCAAGGATCCTGAGGATGGTCAATATGAATGAATACAAACGGAAACAATTTTGCCCGGTTATCCGCGTTAGTTATAAAGCGTTTGGTATAGGCAGAAGAATGCCGATTGTTGGGAAATATCTTTCTTAGTGAATAGCCAATGGTGAATAGTTCATGACACCTGTTAACAATGCTCCATTAGCGATGAACTGTGAGCAAAACCATTCCGGCAGGTTATTTGCAGACTAAGTGATGGGTAATAATGCCGGCAGCGCATATTTAGAAATCAGAAATTATTGATATGGCAAAAACAGCAGAAGAAATAAGGCAATTGAATGAGCAAATAAACGGGGCCGGCTATTTTGTAGATGCATTGCGTCATGAAATAGGTCATGTGATCATTGGACAGAGCCATATGCTGGACCGGCTGCTCATAGGTCTTTTAAGCAATGGGCATGTTTTGCTGGAAGGAGTACCCGGCCTGGCAAAAACACTAACCATTAAATCACTGGCAACGGCCATTCATGCCCATTTTAATCGTATACAGTTTACGCCGGATCTTTTGCCTGCGGATGTTATCGGCACACTGATCTATAACCAGCAGCAGAATGAATTTGTGGTACGCAAAGGTCCCATTTTTGCCAATTTTATACTGGCAGATGAAATTAACCGTGCACCCGCAAAAGTACAATCCGCTTTATTGGAAGCAATGCAGGAACGCCAGGTAACAATAGGTGATAGTACTTTTAAACTGGATGATCCTTTTCTGGTACTGGCCACTCAGAATCCGCTGGAGCAGGAAGGAACGTACCCGCTGCCGGAAGCACAGGTAGACCGCTTCATTATGAAGGTAATTGTCCGCTACCCCGAAATGCAGGAGGAGCAACTGATCTTAAGATATAACGTACAGGGAGAAAAAATACAACCCGTAAAGCCGGTGGTAACGGTAGAAGAGATAAAGAGTGCCAAAAACCTGGTAAGAGATATTTATCTTGATGAAAAAGTAGAGCGGTATATACTGGATATTGTTTTTGCAACACGTTTCCCCGAGCGGTATCAGCTGGCCAAACTGGCGCCGCTGATTTCTTATGGTGCCTCTCCGCGGGGCAGCATTAACCTGGCGCTGGCTGGAAAAGCGCAGGCATTTTTAAACAAGCGGGGCTTTGTAATACCGGAAGATATCCGTACCGTTATTTATGATGTATTGCGGCACAGGATCGGGCTTACTTATGAAGCCGAGGCGGAGAACATCAACGCAGAAAATATTATTGATGAGATCTTAAAAGCGGTGAACGTACCATAGCATTTATGCATACAGATAACCGTAACCCGTTTCAGGGTTCCAGATAATAATAAATAACAAATGGCGCTGTATTGAGAACACGTGAAGAAATATTAAAAAAAGTTCGTGAGCTTGAAATCAGAAGTAAGAAGCTGGCTACACAATTATTCTCCGGCGAATACCATAGCGCTTTCCGCGGAAAAGGAATGTCTTTTAAGGAAGTGCGGGAATATGTGCCGGGCGATGATGTGCGGTTTATAGACTGGAACGTATCCGCACGCATCGGTCATCCTTACAGCAAAGTATTTGAAGAAGAGCGGGAACTGACAGTAATGTTGCTGATTGATATCAGCCGCAGTGAGCTGTTTGGTACTTCTTACGGGCGCAAACGCGATCTTGCGGCGGAAATAGCGGCTGTGCTTGCTTTTTCTGCAGTAGCCAATGCAGATAAAGTAGGAGCTGTTTTTTATAGCGACAAAGTAGAGTTGTATGTGCCACCCAAAAAGGGCAGGCAGCATGCTTTGTTTATTGTACGCGAAATGCTGAGCCTGGAACCGGCAGGAAAAGGAACCAGCACAGCTACGGCTATCCGCTTTTTAACCAATTCGGCAAAGCAAGGTTGTATTGCCTTTATACTGAGTGATTTTATTGATGCTAATTATGAAGATGCATTGCG
>DASVMC010000485.1:0-2338 GCA_036384555.1 Niabella sp.
GGACCCGTGAACTTTTCCCCTTCCTTCCCGCTGATCTTGGCTACACTGCCTTTTTCAGCAAGGTTGCCATAAAGAATTTGCAGGTGACCTGTCGCTTTCAGCGGTTTTTCCAGCGGATAGATGATATCCTGGCTTTCAAAATCCAGGTCAGGAACCTGCTCAAGATTTTCTGCAATGGTCTTTCCGGTCACAGTCAGGCAGCTTCCGTCTATCAGGCCTTTTTTCAGCAAATACTTCATTACGGCAGGAACACCTCCTTTGTTATGCAGGTCTTCCATCAGGTATTTACCACTGGGTTTAAAGTCTGCCAGTACCGGAATACGATCGCTGATGGCCTGGAAATCATCCTGGGTCAAGGGTACGTCTACACTCCGCGCCATTGCCAGCAGGTGCAGTACAGCGTTGGTGCTGCCTCCTAATACGATAATAACCGTAATGGCATTTTCAAAAGCCTTCCGGGTCATAATATCGCGGGGCTTAATGTCTTTTTCCAAAAGCAGCCGGATCACCTTACCTGCTTCTTCACATTCTTTCTTTTTTTCTTCACTTAACGCAGGGTTGCTGCTGGAGTAGGGGAGGCTCATGCCCATCGCTTCAATGGCAGATGCCATTGTGTTGGCGGTATACATACCCCCGCAGGCTCCGGCACCCGGGCAGCTTTTCTGAACAATGGCTTTAAAATCTGCTTCGTCCAGCTGACCTGCAATTTTTTGTCCCAGGGCTTCAAATGCAGAAATGATATTCAGGTCCTGCCCTTTATAATGCCCCGGTGCAATGGTACCGCCGTATACCATGATCGAAGGCCGGTTCAGGCGGCCCATCGCCATCAGGGAACCCGGCATATTTTTATCGCATCCCGGAACGGTAATTAAAGCATCATAGTACTGCGCGCCGCAAACAGTTTCAATAGAATCAGCAATCAGGTCACGGCTTACCAGCGAATAACGCATGCCGTCTGTTCCGTTACTCATACCATCGCTTACGCCTATTGTATGAAAAGTAAGACCTACCAGATCGTTTTTCCAAACGGCCTCTTTTACATGCTGTGCAAGACCGTTCAGATGCATGTTGCACGGATTGCCATCGTACCCCATACTTACAATACCTACCTGTGCTTTTTTCAGATCTTCTTCTGTAAGCCCGATCGCATATAACTGGGCCTGTGCCGCCGGTTGGGTAGGATCCTGGGTTATTGTTCTGGAATACTTGTTTAACGCTGTTGCCATACTGTTTGTTTCTGTTTAATGATATAATAAAAAACCCGCCTTTTGAAGAGGCGGGTGGTATTTGAAATTCGATTGTTTTTAACCAATGCTGCCTCCTCCATTTTTATGTAAAATGACAATGACGATCACTGCAATATGATTGCGGAGTAATTGAGTATGTAAAGGTACATTGCCAAACATAAACCGGAGAAGCTTTTGACGAATATAAAGCCTCTCCTGTTTTTATCAAAATTTTTGTCAGAAAAAATTTTGATGTATATATAAAGAACTACTAAGAACGGTTAAATGATCGTTGATTTTTGCAATGCCATGTTTTCTCCTTTGGCAAAGCCGGGTATGGAACCCCGTATAAAATCACTGATCAGATCGCCTATGGTATTTGTTGAATAATTATTAACCGGGTCAATATCCTTTGCAACGAAACCATGTAATAATGTCCAGTTCACAGCGGTACGCACAATTAATGCTTCTTCATGCATGTTAAAATAATTCAGCATAATGGCCGCTGATAAAATAGTGCCAACCGGGTTTACCTGGTTTTTTGCTGCACCGGTGTCGCTGATGCCAAAAGCGGGTCCAAAGAAGGAGCTGCTCTCCGTGGCTAAAACAGTGGGAATCATTGCATGGGTACCGGAAAGTGCAGCCGCCTGATGAAACAGATAATAACCTGCATCTGTATTCGTAATGAGCACATCAAAGTCTGCCGGGCGATGCATTAATGTTTGTATGGCGGTACCAATTTCCATGTGTTCAATCGATACGCGGCTGTATTCTTTATGATACTGCGTCAGCAATGGCTGCCAGGAAGCAGTAGTATCAGCTGCGGCTGCATTACTGACAAAGGTGATTTTTTGTTTCCTGCCTGCAGCCTGCTCAAAGGCTGACTGTGCAATTCTTTTGCGGCTGTTTGCTCCGGCCTGCAGGAGAGGCTCCTGATAAATGATCAGGTTCACATTCTCACTGTGCTTATTCTTTAAAGGAGATAAGTGGTGCAATGAATGATAAACAACCACCGGCTGCGCAATGGCAGAAAGCGGGAACGATTCCTTAATAGCTGCTGCTGTTGTGCTGCCCGCAAATAATATTGCATCAGCACCGGCAATAGTATCTTT
>DASVMC010000486.1:0-1964 GCA_036384555.1 Niabella sp.
GCCGGCCTCGCCTTCAAAGCGTTTCTTTACGCTGTCTTTAGCCATCATGTAGTTGACCGTAATGTGTTTCCCT
The DNA here is from genome assembly GCA_036384555.1 of Niabella sp. Taxonomy (GTDB): domain Bacteria; phylum Bacteroidota; class Bacteroidia; order Chitinophagales; family Chitinophagaceae; genus Niabella. Next base: position 74 of record DASVMC010000486.1, read on the forward strand.
GCATCCCGCAAAAATTCAAGGAAGCGGATGTCCTTAAACCAGTCGTAATTGTTAACCATAATGGCCGCATGGGGAGCCGGTGATGTAAAGTCCAGGTATTTTTCCAGTTGTTTTTTTATACCAGCCACGTTTGCTGCCAGTGTTTCTTCCGTTAAAAGGTTGCGTTCTTCGCTTTTTCCGCTGGGATCGCCAATCATTCCGGTGGCCCCCCCAATAAGCACAACAGGCTGGTGACCGGCTCTTTGCAGGTGCACCAATAACAGAATGGGAACCAGGCTGCCAATATGCAGGCTGGTTGCCGTCGGGTCAAAGCCAATATACCCGCTGGTCATCTCTTTATTTAATTGCTCCTCCGTTCCGGGTATCATATCCTGGATCATGCCCCGCCATTTCAGTTCTGCTATAATATTCATTGTCGTACCGGTTATAAAAGCCGCAAAGTTAAGCCATTCGCTGTAAGAAATTGAATCCTTCCGGGTCCAGGACCGGGCAAATGCATCTGAAATGTATAAATTTTCTAAAAATGAACCTTCATTATATAAGATATCCTGATTGTTTATGTGCTGTATTGTTTTTCTCATATTGTTAGCATTTTCTTGCTAATTTCGTGCAGGAAAATTGTACTATAAGGAATTTAACGACCCTAAACTGTTTACTTTATCCATGAAGACATTAAAAGCGGGCTTTTTGTTGCTGTTTTTCTTTATTGTTGCTTGCTGTAAGGCCCAGTTTCGGAAATATTCCAATGAATTCCTGAATATTGGCGCAGGCGCCCGGGGGCTGGGTATGGGAAGCGCCCAGGTGGCTTCTGTACAGGATGGAACCGCAGGATACTGGAATCCGGCCGGATTGGTAAATGTTCAGGATAATATACAGGTGAACCTGATGCACTCTGAATATTTTGACGGTATTGGGAAATACGACTACCTGAACGTGACCCTGCCTACTACCAGTCCTAAAAGAACGTTGGGTATTACGGCTTTGCGCTTTGCGGTGGATGATATTATGAATACCCTGTTTCTGGTACAGCCGGATGGCTCGCTGAATTATAATAATATTAAGTCCTTTTCATCGGCCGATTACGGCTTTCTTTTGTCCTATTCCCAAAACCTGAAAAAAACAGAACATCAAACGATCAACTTTGGTGTAAACGCAAAAGTAATTCACCGGAGTGTGGGCAGTTTTGCAAAAGCCTGGGGCTTTGGGCTGGATGCAGGCCTCCAGATTATTAAAGATAACTGGATGTTTGGAGTTGTTGGCAGGGATATCACCACTACTTTCAACAGCTGGTCATTCAATTTTACGGATGAAGAAAAAGAAGTGCTGTACCTTACTAAAAATGACATTCCCGTAAAGTCCACTGAGCTTACCTCACCAAGACTTATTCTTGGTGCTGCGCGTAATTTCCCGATCGGGAAAAAATCCAATTTACTGGCGGAGACAAATTTTGACCTGACATTTGACGGAAGAAGGAATACACTGATCAGCGGCGATCCGATAAGCATCGATCCTAAACTGGGGCTGGAATACAGTTATAAAAATATCTTTTTTGTAAGAGGCGGGGTGAATAATTTCCAGCAGGGCCTTGCAGACGGAGATACCCTGAACCTGAAGAAGGTGTGGATCTTTCAGCCGAGTGTGGGAGTGGGCTTTAAAATAAAAACAATTATGGTAGACTATGCGTTTACCAACCTGGCCAACCAATCTAACCCCCTGTTTACACATGTATTCTCCCTGAAAATGGACTTCAGAAGAAACCGTAAAATTAATTAGTACAAGCTTGTTTAATGAAAAGGATCCTTTTAATCATATTCTTTCTTCCGTCGCTTACCGGTATTGCCCAACAATACAATAATGAATGGATCGATTACAGTAAGACCTATTACAAATT
>DASVMC010000487.1:0-9323 GCA_036384555.1 Niabella sp.
TTTGCGAACGGTTGTTATTCATTATTGTTTTATTTTATTTTATTTTCATTATTTGGTAACGATTTGTTTAAATCAGTTTTTTTCCTTTGTGGTCTTTGGAAAGAGCATTACGAAGTAATAAAGCAGGGGAATTTTTAACTGTGCCGGAAAAGCAGGTTAAACGGTCTCCGCAGAACAGGCAAAGATGCGGCATAAGAATGCATCTGTTTGGAGCGATGGACAGCCAGACTTTGATTATGAACCGGCTATGCCAGATGTTCATATCCCTCAGAAAGGAAGTTGTCCGCTGTATGTCTGTGCTAATTGATTTAAAATCCTGAATAATCCTGTACTCATGTATTCCAACGATGCACTTATAGCATTATTAAAAGAGGGTAATGAAGCGGCCTTTAGAGAGATCTATAACCACTATTATTACCCGATCCTGAAGAACATTTCAAAATGGGAAGCCGATCCGGACAGCCAGGAAGACCTGGTGCAGGATGTATTTATAGCGCTTTGGGAGAAAAAAGAACAGATCGCTCCCAACGTCAACATCGGAGGGTGGCTGTTTACAACCAGCTATCATATGACCATGACGCATTTAAGGAAGACACTGAAGATGAGCCTCCAGCCAATAGAAGCATATGGCATCGGGCAGCTGCCACAGCTGTCAGATGAAGACATTTTATTAAAGGAAACGGCTTATGTTTCAAAGCTAGGTACGCTTAGAGCTGCTATAGAGTTATTGTCGGAACAAAAAAAGAAAGCCTTTATTTTATATAAGGTAAAGGGCTTGTCTTATATGGAAATTGCCCGGCAAATGGGAATATCTGAATTCTCAGTAAAGCAATACGTGAAAATGGCTATGAGCCATCTTAAAAAACTGGTGAAGACTGCTGATAAAGAGCTGTCCGTTCTATGCATTATTGCTCTTTCAGCCTCACATCTTTGTTAACATTTCTTTAACGTTATAGGCCGTACCCTTTTTTGCGATTCTGCCGATTTAAAGGCATATGCTAAGCAAAGAGGAAATTGAACGGCTCCGCAACATTGTACGGGATAAAAATTCTTCGCTGGAAGAACGGAGAAATGCTTTTTTACGCCTGCAGGAGGAAGAAGCATCCCTGTGGGAATCCGAATGGAAGGATTATTTGGAATACAGCACGTCGTTGCGCCCAAAGAATGATATTCAACAACACCGCATCTATAAAAAGATCAGGAAGAGGCTGACCGGCGGTATTTATGAGAAACAGGATCCCGCAGGAACCAGGGGGATGTCCCTGGTAAGGGCTGTACGGTTTATTACAGGCGCTGCAGCATTGCTGGTTCTTGCCGCAGGCATTTATTATTGGGTTCAAACCTCAGCTGATTCCCGGACCGGTAATGATCAGCTGGCAATTGAAAACGGCGCTGCACCGGAAAAACCCGTTGAGGCATTTGATACAATTTTCAATAATAATAAGCATTTCCTGGCGCATCTACTGCCAGACAGTTCATTGGTAGAGCTTGCGCCACAGAGCTTTGTTACCTATAAAAAAGATTTTTCTTCTGATAAACGGATTGTCTTTCTGCATGGTGCAGGTAAATTCTCTATACATAAAAAAGAGGGAGCACCCTTCTCCGTTTATGTTGACGGCATGGAAGTCCGTGACCTGGGAACAGTTTTCTATGTGCAGTCTGCTCAGAATAAATTAAAAGTACACCTTATAAAGGGGAAGGTTTTGGTGCGCTCTTTAAAGCCGTCCGTAACGATACCTGAGATTGTGCTGAAGCCGGGGCAGGAAGTACAGGTAAATACGGTTACGGGGACCTATGCGGTTCAGAATAAAGAAACAGCCGGCTGGAAAGGACGGAGCGAAGCGCAGCCAGATCTCAAACAGATGCTGCTGACAAGGGAATTGTCCTTTAACAGTACACCTGTTGACGAGGTGCTGAAGGAACTTGGTAAAGAGTTTGGGGTGACGATCATAATGAAACAGGTACCCGGTAAAGACCTGTTGTTCACAGGACAGTTCCTGGAATACATGAGCCTTGCAAAAATACTGGATGTGATAGCCCGCTCTTATAATCTTGAAGTGTATAGTTCCGGTTCAACCATCCTGTTCAAAAAAATAAATTAAAAATCACCAGGGATTTGGAATGATTCAAAGCCTGTACCAACTGATTTGATATGTGTAAGATTGTTCTTTCTTCTGTTTTACTGTTGCTGCTTTTTAGTGCTGCCGTCGGGCAGGCACAGGTTGCTAACCCAACGGGGACTATAAACGGTATTGTTACTTCGCTTTCGGATAACAGTAACCTGCGGGGCGTAACTATTACAGCATCTCACCCGGGTGGGAAAATTGCAGCCCGTACGCTTTCGGACTCGACGGGTCGTTTTGAGCTGACTCACCTGATGGTGGATTCCGTATACCTGGTAGACCTGGAACATATAGGCTTTAAAAAGTTCAGCAAAAGTATACTGGTCAAATCAGGACATGTGAATTCACTTTTTGTGCAGCTGACACCCGTGCAAGACTCCATGCCGGAAGTGGTGGTGATCGGTTATGGGCAGGTCAAGGGAAAGGACCTCACCGGGTCGGTGACCAATGTGAATACAGATGTGCTGCAAAATACTTCGGTAATGTCGGCGGATCTGGCCTTGCAGGGCAGAGTGGCCGGTATGGATATACTGGCTTCTTCGGGTGAACCGGGCGCAGAGGCGTCCATCCGTATACGCGGAACACGTTCGGTTACCGCCACGAATGAGCCATTGATTGTGGTAGACGGAGTTTATGATGCCATCAGCAGTCTTACGGACATCAATATGGCGGATATTGCCTCCATCAGTGTTCTTAAAGATGCATCGGCAGCAGCCATATACGGATCGCGTGGCAGCAACGGGGTGATCATTATTACGACCAAAAAAGGATTAAAAGGTCGGCCCAATATTACCCTGAAAACGGATATGGGCATTTCACAGCTGCCCCGGTTATTAGATGTAATGGATGCCTCGGAGTTTGCGCAGTACAGGAATGACTATGCTTATTTTGCTACGTCTGATAACTATGGGCTTATCGGTCCGAATACACCGCAATCCGCATATCCTTATCCGGACCCGCTTTCAATGGGGACCGGTACAAACTGGGTAAAGGAAATTACGCGCAATGCCGGATACGGAAATTACCTGCTTACGTTAAGCGGCGGCGGCGGTAAAGCGAATTACTATGCGTCCTTTAACTATAACAATACCCAGGGTATCATTCAGAAAAGCGGAGCACAGCGCTATACGGGTCGTTTAAACCTGGATTACCAGCTTTTTAAATGGATGAAAGTAGGGTATGGGTACAACTATACCAACCGGAATGACCGTAAAAATGTAGTTACAATTGGAGGAACCAACTGGTGGAATGCTGCTGTATTCCTTAATCCGCTTTTAAAGGTGAACAGCGATTTTAATGACCTATGGTATTCGGGTCAAAAATTTAATTCTCCAAGAGCTATGCTGGATCTGGATGTTCAGAACTGGGAGAAGCGCAATATGGCCACGCATTCATTGAACCTGGACATTACACCTGCCCGGAATTTCAAGTGGAATACCCAGTTTACTTATTATCAGTATGCACTGCATGCGTTCCGGTATGAGCCCGGAGACTTGCCCGCAAAAGCAGAAAATGAAGGCGGAACAGCTTACCGAGGAGAGAACACGAATGAGAACCTGATGCTGCAGTCAACACTAACGTATACAAAAGACTGGGCAAAAAAACACCATATAGATGCAATGGCGGGTTTTACGGGGCAAAAAACAAAGGCAAACTATTTTTCCCTGCAGGGTAAAGGATATCTTTCTGATGATATCACCTGGAACAATATGGGAGCCATTCCTGATAAGGAAAATTTAACGCCTGCCTCCAGCAATATTCTGACCCAGTCGATGTCCTATTTCTCAAGATTCAACTATAATTATAAAAGCCGCTATTATGCCACTGTTACCGCAAGACAGGATGGAGCCTCCAACTTTGCGGCAAATAAAAAGTGGGCCTTTTTCCCGTCCGCTGCATTAAAATGGAGGGTAAGCAGCGAAAAATTTATGAAAAATGTTTCCTGGGTGGATGAGCTTTCTATCCGGTTAAGTGCAGGAAGAGCAGGCAATAGCGGCATTGACGCCTACCGCTCCTTATCTGCCTTAACTTCTACCACTACCGGGTATTTGTTTGACGGGGGACAACCGGTCGCTTTTTATCCGTTGCGTCTGGCAAACAACAATCTGTCCTGGGAAAAAACGGATATGTATAATATTGCTACGGATATTTCTTTGTTCAACAAAAGAGTATCCATTACCCTGGAAGGGTATTTATCCTATACCAGCGATTTGCTGCTGGATGTGCAAACTCCCACACAAACCGGTTATACCACGCAGCTTTCCAATGTGGGGAAAACCAATAACCGCGGGTTTGAGCTTACGGTATCTTCTACAAATATTAACAGGCCCTCTTTCCTCTGGTCATCAGTATTCACCCTTTCTCATAACCGCCAGCGGGTAGACGATATTGGCAACTACAGCTATGTAAATGTATATGGAGCTTATGGCAATAACAGTTACATGATGTATGGTTATAAAGTGGGTTATCCGCTGAATGCGCTTTGGGGTTTTCAATATGCGGGAACCTGGAAATCGGCGGATGAAATTAACCGCAATAAGGTTACCAATGCTTATGTTTCTGCATCCAATGCACAATATACCCCCGGCTCTGCCAGGTACATAGATGTAAACCATGATGGCATCTTTAACGAACAGGACCTCACCTATCTGGGGAATGCAGATCCGGATATCTATGGGGGAATCCAGAATGATTTCCGTATCCGTAATTTCTTTATCAGCACCTTTTTTAGTTATTCGCTGGGAGGCAAGATCTATAATGTAGCAGAGCAGTGGCTGGGGAATGGGTCTCCTTACACCAACCAGTACCGGTATATGCTGGATGCCTGGCACCCGGTGCGGAATCCCCAGTCCGATATTCCGCGGGCAGGCAGTAATGACGGGATTGCTTCGGACAGGATGGTGCACGATGCCAGCTTTTTCAGGTTGAAAAATCTTGCAGTTGGCTATACCCTGAATACGGCAAAGCTGACCCGGAATGCGGTGCGCGACATACAACTGGTATTGAGCGGGGATAACCTTGTGGTATGGAAATATTATAACGGCTTTGATCCGGATGTATCCTCCAGCGGCGGCTCTTCTACCTTGCGGCGCGTGGATATTGGGGCCTATCCCAAACCCAGAACCTATACGTTCAGCATTCAGGCCCGTTTTTAATAACAATGATCAGCAGCAAAAAATAACAACGATGAAACGTCCAGGTAAAAATTTTCATTTTTTTCATACAGGAACTGAAATTTTTTATTCATAACAAGTCCCATCCGGCTGGAAACAATAAAAATGAACGAATGAAACAACTATTTATTATCGCAGGTTTTTTATATTTTTTGTCAGGTTGTACCTTAAAGGAAGACATTACTTCTTTTGTAAATACCAGTAACTATTATACCACGGAAGCGCAATGTATTTCCGGTTTAAATTCCTGTTACATTCCGCTGAAATCGATCTACAATTATACCTATCTTATTGTAACGGAAGGAGTGACTGATTTAATGAACATTCATTCCGGTACACTGGATGCCCAATTGGATATATCGCCCGCACAGCCGCGTTACGGAACTACCATGTGGACGCAGGCTTATAAAGGCGTAATGTATGCCAATTCTATTATAGCCGCCATTCAACGGGCACCATTGAGTGATTCAGTAAAAAATAACCTGACAGGGGAAGGGGTTGTTCTGAGAGCTTTTTACTACTGGTTCCTTACCTGCAATTTCGGGGATGTTCCGTTTTATACAGCAGATGTTTCGGATGCGGCAACGCTGGAGCGGGTAGGCAAACTGGGACGTATGCCGGCCACTGTTACAAGAGATTCGCTGATCAGGGAATTATTACAATATGTACCTAAAATGCCGCAGATCCGGACCAGCGATAGCCAGGGGAACCGTTTCGGGGCTGCAATGGGCTGGATGATGATTGGTAAACTGGCTCAGTGGAATAAGGAGTGGGACGTGGCCCGGGATGCTATGGCGCACCTGGAAAGCATCTATGGCGATCTTTCCCGGTATCCGTTATCAGATCTGCCCTTCAAAAACAAAAATATACCGGAATCTATTTTTGAAGTGCAGTTTACGTATTCTGAATCCGGTTTGAAAGTGACCACCAGTTCTGCCTGTATTTGTATGCCTACCCGGGGTTCCGGCGCTGTTTATGATGGTGTAACGATACCGGAACTGGGTGCGTCTGCCACTACCTATACCGCATTAAGACCTAATGTATATTATGTGCAATCGCTTATGCGGAAGGATGGGAACGATTTAAGAAAGCCGCTCAATCTGGCATGGGAGTATAATGGCACCCCTTTTAAGAGTGTGGCAACCGTACCCTGGACCGGCCCTAAGTTCTGGAGCTACGGGATGATCAATTCTGCTGATGGAAACAACCAGCGGGTATTCCGCTATGCAGATGCCTTATTAATGCAGGCAGAGAATTACTGGGGGCTAAGGAATTCGTCTGAATCTATCCGGTACTTAAATATGGTGAAAGGCCGGGCAGGATTGAATCCTTATGTCTTTAAAAACTGGGACGCACTGCTGGACGAAATACAAAAAGAGCGGGCAAGGGAACTGTTTGGAGAATACCAGCGTAAATATGACCTGGTGCGCTGGGGTATCTGGTACCAGGCCACGTATGATTATACGGACTATGCATCCGTTAAGACCAATATGCTTCCCTGTCATGAGTATTATCCCATTCCTGATGTGGAAGTATCCAAGTCGGGCAATGCCCTGGATAATAAGGCTTATGATGCATATGCAAGGTAGACCGGCCTTTGGCTGTTAAGGATAACAACATCAATAAAAAAGAATGATCAAATTATTAAATACAATGAAAAGCTTTAATAAAAGGCTCCTTTTTATAGCTCCTGTTCTGTTGATAACCGTAGCCGGATTATTCAGCTCCTGTTATAAGAAATTTGAAGGCCTGTCCCAATCGCTGGCAGTGAATAACACCCGGTTGGATCTGGATACTTCAGCAGGCAGTACGCATGTGATGGTATATGCTACGGGAAAATGGAACCTGGCTTTTAAGACCGAAACAGACTGGGCCACACTGAATAAAACAGAAGGAAACGGGAATAGCGATTTTGTGCTGACCTATGAGGCGAACAATGATACGGCCCGCTCCGCAATTATTGTTATATCCCGTGATACGCTGGTGCGTGAAATTCTGATCAATCAAAAAGGCCATTAGCAGTTTATAGAATCAGTAGATATGAACTTTAAGAATAATAAATCGGGAGCCGCTTTTACTGCGGACTTGGCGGTACTTTTTTGTTTATTGCTGTTTGCTGTATTGTCCTGTAAAAGAGATAATGGAGAGCTGATGCGTTTTTCAGAACTGGGAGCGGTTTCAAAAGAATATACGGTTTCCCAGGATGCCGGGGAAGTGGCGATACAGGTTTATTCGAACGATCAGGTACAGTTATCGCTGGCGAACGACTCCACTACGTGGATTCACCTGGACAGCACAGGAACTATTACCGGCGATTCTTCTTTTAATGTGCGTTATGATGCCAATCCGGGTTTGCCCCGTATGGGAAAGGTAGTCCTATACGCACAGGTGGCAAAGCGGTATGATACGGTGCTGATCAAACAGAAAGGAACTGCCGATCCCGTACTTCAATTTGTAAATACAAATGCCTCTGTATTGGGAAAAACAGATAACAGGATCCAGACGGTGTTAAGGACCAATATACCGCTGAACCAGTTAAAAAAAGAAGTCATTTACCTGGACTCCAGCCAGGGATGGGTTTCCGATGATCTAAAACTCACTCAGGATTCTCTTCTTTCGTTTACGGTAAAGGCAAATCCGTCTCAGACCCAGCTGAGAAATGCACAACTGAAATTGTCCTATACAGACGGCTGGGAAGTAGCGCATTCCACCACCTTATACCTGTTACAATCCAATGCCCAGGATCTTTTTGGAACGAAAGCGGCGTTTACTGATGTACGTTTATGGGCGGGCGAAAAAATTACTTCAGATATTTTTATTGAGGGAGTGGTGATAAGTGATAAGTCCAGCCAGAATATGGGTGATATTCAGCAAACGACTCCGACAGTCATAGATTATACTTCCAATAATACAACTGCTTATGTAGAAAGCCTGGATGGTAAATATGGGTTCAGGATCCTTACGGCCACGGCTAACGATAATGTTTTTACCAGGTACAGCCGGGTACAGGTTTTATTAAAAGGAGCTTCAGTAGAGCGGGAGGAGCATCCTGACCGCTATACCCTTACAGGAGTGACGTCCGCTATGGTGATGAGCCAGGTGGCCGGTACCGCAGCTGATTTACCGAAGAAGGAAAAAAGAATGGCAGCGCTTACAGATGATGACATTTATACTTATACCACTTTGCAGGATTGTGAGTTTCCTATCCGGAAAGGACCGCTGACCCCGGTAAATGAGGGCTACACGTCTTTGTTCAATGCCAACAGAACCACCAAGTATCCTTTGCTGATGCGGGACCGTGACGGGGCAAGTATGTTCCTGCTTACCAATATGACCTGTCCTTACAGAAGGGATGGTTCAATGCTGCCGTATGGCTCGGGTACGGTTTCCGGTATCGTGGTACACGAACTGTTCACCCGTTTTGAGTATGAAGATGCGCCTGATGAAAATGATTATGGTAATATAGGAACGTACCAGCTGCGGCATGTAAGCAAGAGCGACATCCGGCTGGCCGCTGATTTCTCCAATAATTTTTCGGGCTTGCTGGCGGAATACCAGTATCCTCAAATTACCAATGGTGTAGCGTATCCGACCAATGGCCCGAACGGATCGCTGAAATGTTCTGCCGGTTCAGCCATTACACTGGCTACTGATTATACCTATCTGGGATTATGCGGCGCTTCCAATCTGGGTAATACCAATCCCCTGGGCAACGGAGTGCTCTTACCGGATGGTACCAAACAAAATGCCATCAACACAACGAATTCGGATGGCAAAGGCGGTGCAACAAATGCGGCGCTAAATACAACCTGCACGTGGTGGAATACTGCAAAGAACAGGGGGGAAGCCTGGGTGTTGCAATTAAATACCGCCGGAATCAGCACGAATCAGTTATCCTTACAATTTACAGCGGTCAACAAGCCTTCGGCAGGGGCAGGCACGCCCCGCTTCTGGCGGATAGACTGGTCGGATACGGATGATATGGAAGGAACGTGGCATACCATAGCTTATTATACCGTTCCGGATA
>DASVMC010000488.1:0-4433 GCA_036384555.1 Niabella sp.
TCCTCTTCCTTATTTGTGTTGCTATTGTTTTACTGGGCCTTTCCTTTCTTGCGCCTGTGCAGCAGCAAGTGGTAAGATCTATTGTCATTAATGCTCCTTCTAAAAAAGTGTATGAACAGCTATTGCTGTTGCAGCATTTCAACAACTGGTCTATCTGGGGCAACGCAGACTCTTCTATACAATATACTTCCAACAGCATACCCGACGGGCAGGTTGGTACCACAATTACCTGGAATGGGAATGCATTCCTTTCCGGTAAGGGGAAAATTCAGCTGACCGGTTTGCTGGAGAACAAGCAAATTACACACCACATTACTTTTCTGGAGCCGCAGCGTCTTGAAGCAGATTCCAGGTTTGACCTGACAGCACAAAGCAATGCCACTACGGTAACCTGGACGTTTACCGTTCCCTCCAAGCGCCCGTGGAACGTTTATAATTTATTCTACAGCCTGGACAAAGACAAGGGCCCTGAGTTTGAAAAAGGATTACAGGCTTTGAAAGTAATAGTTGAAAAAACACCGCTTGGCGATTCAAACATCCCCCGCATTATCAGCACCGGTTTTTCGTTAACCAATTATGTGGCGATCAGGCAGCAGGTACGCCAGACAGATCTGCCTGCGTTTTTTACTACCCATTTTCATCATCTGGAGCACTACGCCTTAAAAGACAGTGCGGCTACAGCGGTAAGAACGGGGTTGTTCTATAAAAAAGACGAAAAAACCCTGCTGGGCGATGTGGCAGCTGCCATTCAGATACCCGCGGGTTTTGATCCGCATTTACAATCCCCCGAAGAGCTCATCAGCATTCCTGCTTCAAAAGCCCTGGAGGTCCGCGTTGCCAGCAGCGACCCCGCAGCCAGGGATCTTGCTTACAAAACATTGAATCAATACACGGCGGATCATCAGTTAAAAACCCTGGCACCGGTAATTGAGGAATATACCGACAAAGACAGTACAACACGTATCATTTACCTGGTTGAATAGCGGTTCCTCCGAACCGTGCATCTTATTGGAGCGGCACAGCAATATGCCGGGAACTGTATTTACTCCGGTAATCTGCCGGGGACAATCCGGTTATTTTTTTAAACACCTTCCTGAACGTCTTGTCATCTGTATAGCCCACATCATCCATAACCTCAAAGATCGTTTTACAGCCTGCCTCCAGTTCTTTTTTCGCTGCCTCTACTTTTATCCGCTGAAGGTATTCTACCGGTGTGTTTCCCGTGGCTTTAATAAACCGCCTGTCAAAATTCCGGCGGCTGATAGCCAGGAAGGAGGCCAATCTTCCAAAAGAAATCCGGGTGTCAATATGCTCTTCAATATAGCGTTGCGCTTTGCTGATCAGTTCATCTCCGTGCTCTTTCTGGGTATGGAAAATGGTAAAGGCTGACTGAAGGCTCCTTTCGGGATCTATCTGGAACACTTTTGCGCAGTAAATTGCAGTTGTCCTGTCAAATAATTCTTCCACCAGGTATATAACCAGATTCAGGAATGAATAAGCGCCGCCATTTGTATAGACACCTTTTTCGGCAGTAATTATTTTTTCTCCGGCAACTTTTACTTCCGGGAACATTTTTTTAAACGTTTCCACTTTATTCCAGTGTACAGAACAATGTTTGCCATCAAGAAGACCCGTAGCAGCCAGCAGAAAGCCGCCGGAGCACATACTGGCCACCTTCGCACCCGCCTCATATTGCAGGCGGATCCACTCAATGAGCTCCTTATTTTCCTGCACAGCCTTTTCATAATCACCCAGCAGTGCCGGGATCAATATAAGATCAGCATTCTTAATTGTATGGATAGCAACAGGATGAATTGCCAGATAATTGCTGTGTGACTTCTGCTCGGTAATAAACCCTGCGATCCGGATCTTAATCCCCGTCCGATCCGGGGTCTGCATCCAGAAATCGTTCGCCGTGCACAAAATATCATAAGCGCCGCCGATCGTATTCAGGTTTATTGCGCACTTTGGAACCACAATCGTTACCTGTTTCATAAAAATGATTTCTGTAAAAATACTCAATAGTGGTGTTTACACAGATAGAACAGGCGCCTCTTTGCACTTCAAATTACAATTTTGTTAAAAAAAATGTAACTGGCGCTACAACGTGATTACAGGCCGCCGGGTATAACAGCCGCCCTTTATCAGATGCTGATCTTTAACAGGTAATTGTTAGTAACCCTGGAAGCTGTAAATGCATATCCTTTTACAGCAAAATTGCTCAAAGTAATTCCGGCATCCGTGATAACAGAAGAATACGTAATCTCAATTTCCAGACCCTTCTTTATACGTACGATCACTTTATTGCGTTCCGTTACCGGAAAAACCAAAATATCGGAAAGCGTATCACCCGGAGAAGTTATAGACACATTATAACTGATCGGCCGGTCCGATGCATTCCTCAGCTCAATATCCGATACGGTTAAATGGTTGGCGGTTATATAATTTTCACCGGTACTTTTGCTGGTCAGCTGAATATAAAAATTAGGCCCCACACAATTCCCGTTTACACAAGGCGCCGCAATATCTGCCGTAGTAGCAGGCGCGTCCTGCATTGATTTGCTGCATTGGGCAAATAATAAGAGAAAAAGCAGGCCGCTAAAAACCAATTTCATACACTGCTGTTTTACTAATTAACGTGCAAAATATAAAAAACGAAACAGCTGCTCCTTATTTTTTAATATCCCTGCAACCACCGTTGAATTGTAATATCTTTGAAAAAGAATGAACAACCCCAATCTAAATAAGGAAAAACAGGGATTAAGTACCCAGGACAATGACTTTGAAAATACGATCCGTCCGGGGCAAATAAAGGACTTTGCAGGGCAGCCTCAGCTGATTGAGAACCTGGTCATTTTCATTCGCGCTGCAAAAATGCGGGGAGAAGCGCTGGATCATATTTTGTTTCACGGTCCCCCCGGTTTGGGAAAAACAACCCTTTCCCGGATCGTAGCCAATGAGCTGGGAGTGAACATAAAAGAAACCAGCGGGCCGGTTATTGAAAAACCGGGAGATCTGGCGGGACTGCTTACTTCGCTGGAGCCCAATGATGTGCTGTTCATTGATGAAATTCACCGGCTGAGCACGGTAGTGGAAGAATACCTGTATGCGGCAATGGAAGATTACCGGCTGGATATTTTACTGGACAGCGGCCCTAATGCGCGCAGCATACAGCTTTCATTAAGCCCTTTTACGCTGGTCGGTGCCACCACAAGAAGCGGGCTATTAACAGCCCCTTTATTGTCGCGGTTCGCCATTAAGGCCCGGCTAGAATATTACAACGCACAAACATTGCAAAAGATCCTGCTGCGTGCAGCACAGATACTGGATGTCAAAATTTCTAAAGAGGCTGCTGCTGAAATAGCAGCCAGAAGCCGCGCCACGCCCCGGATTGCAAACGGGCTGCTACGGCGGGTACGTGATTTTGCGCAGGTACTGAACGATGGCATTATTGATATTGGAATTACACAACACGCGTTAAAGGCTTTAAATGTAGATGAATACGGATTGGACGAGATGGATAACCGTATTTTGCTGGCCATCATTGAAAAATTCAAAGGGGGGCCTGTGGGCATCACTACTATTGCCACTGCTGTTGGTGAAGAAGCCGGCACGATAGAGGAAGTATACGAACCCTTTTTAATTCAGGAGGGTTTTATGCAACGTACTCCCCGCGGAAGAGAGGTAACCCATAAGGCCTATGAGCATCTGGGAAAGAAGCCGGGAAACAAGGGTGCGGCAACCCTGGAGCTGGATCTTTAAATGAACACCCCTATATACGAGTTCCCGGACGCAGGATCTTATTGATCCGTCCGCGGGCTAAGGATGATCTAAAAAAACAAGGAACCCGCTCTGTTTGAACAGAGAGCGGGTTCCTTCATTTATATTCGGCTATAATTAGTCCTGCACCACAAGGCGGAATCCATTACCGTGAATATTCACGATTTCAATCTTTTCATCATCCTTCAGGTACTTCCGCAATTTAGCAATATATACATCCATGCTTCTTCCGTTAAAATAAGTATCACTGCCCCATATTTTTTTCAGGGCCTGCTCTCTTGGCAGCAGGTCATTCAGATGCTCTGCCAGCATTTTCAGCAATTCATTTTCCTTAGGCGATAATGTTTGTACATCTTTTCCAATTCCTAACTGGCGAAGCCGGGGATTAAAATGATATTGCCCTAAATCATATTCAGCATTTGCTTCTTCTTTATGCAATTCTTCATTACGCTTTAATATTGCCTTTATTTTATGCAACAATACATCGCTGTCAAAAGGTTTTGTAATGTAATCATCTGCGCCCAGCTTATAACCTTTAATAATATCGTCTTTCATTGTTTTTGCAGATAAAAAGAAAAGAGGCATATCCGGGTCCACGTTTCTTATTTCTTCTGCAACAGTAAAGCCATCCATATTTGGCATCATTACATCAA
>DASVMC010000489.1:0-1685 GCA_036384555.1 Niabella sp.
AGCCGTTCAAAAATATGTATCTTATTTCCCGGTTCCAGCTCATTAATAAATGCGCCCAGCGTAGCGCTCATGATCCCCGCGCCAATCAGTACAACATCCGTTTTTATTTCCTTTCTTTTTGCCACTTCAGTGATTTTATAGTTCAAAAGATGCGCAAAATTAAAAAGAACTGAAAGATTGCGCACAACTGATCAGCCTTTATTTTTTATCCGGACAGCGCTGTAACTGGATACAAACAGTTGTTCTTAACAGTAAAAATGCTATGGGCGCCTTCACATTAATGCGAGCTATATAATTAGCCTACATAGTCCCGATGAACCGGGAGCACCAACGCTTCAATACTTTAATGACGCTATAATGACCTGGAAAACAATGTGCCATTCTATGCTGCCAGGGGGGTTTATTTTTTGCTTTTGTCTTGACTGGCGTTAACATTAGTATCTTAGCTCCTACAGAAAATGTTGCAATAATGATGATCTGGCAAAAACCGGTTGACCTGGAGGTACTGAACAACGGTCCTGAATACATGGGCACTTTTTTGGGTATCCGCTTCACGGATGTCACAGATGATTCCCTTACAGCGGTTCTGCCTGTTACCCCGAAAGTAGTTCAGCCCTACGGCATTTTGCATGGCGGAGCTTCCGTGGTACTTGCCGAAACTGTAGGCTCCTATGCCAGTGCGCTGGTTACCGATCCCGGTCAGTTCATGGCTGTTGGCCTGGAAATCAATGCCAATCATTTAAAACCCGTTATATCCGGCCTTGTAAAAGCCGTTTGCAGTCCTTTACATCTGGGTAAAAAGACACACGTATGGGATATCCGGATCTATAATGACCAGGAGCAGCTTACCTGCATCAGCCGGCTGACGGTTGCGATTATCCCAAAACAAAGATTTGCTTAGACCTGTACAGTTTTTGAACCCGGACAGGTCTAAAACTGACAAAATGACCCGGTAAGGGTCCATGGTACTGCATTTGATGTATATTGAAAAAAATTTCAAGCAAACTATGGTACAAGAAAAAGGTTCTATCTCTATTCATACGGAGAATATTTTTCCGATTATTAAAAAATTCCTCTATTCCGATCATGAAATTTTTCTTCGCGAATTGGTTTCCAATGCAGTAGACGCGATCCAAAAAGCAAAACGCCTGGCGGCACTGGGTCAGTTCAACGGCGAGATCGGGGATCCGTTGGTCGAAGTAAAAGTGGATAAGGAGGCAAAAACCATTACCATTTCTGACAATGGAATTGGTATGACAGCTGACGAAATAAAAAAATACATCAACCAGATCGCATTTTCCGGTGCGGAAGAGTTCATGGAAAAATTTAAGGAAGCAAAAGATGCATCAGAGATTATCGGGCGCTTTGGTCTGGGCTTCTATTCTGCTTTCATGGTGGCAGACCAGGTAGAAATACAAACCCTCAGCTACCAGCCGGGGGCAGAGCCTGCAAAATGGACCTGCGACGGAAGCACTGAATTCGAGATCAGCGAAGGCAACCGTACCCAACGCGGAACAGATGTGATCCTTCATATAAATGATGAGAACACGGAGTTCTTGGAGGAGCACCGCATTGAAAGTATTTTAAATAAATATGCCCAATTCCTGCCCGTTCCGGTACAGTTCGGCACAAAAACGGAAAGTGAGCCTGATGGGGAAGATGAAGAAGGCAAACCCAAATATAAA
>DASVMC010000490.1:0-7575 GCA_036384555.1 Niabella sp.
TTGATGCGGCCATTGCTTCAGCCAGCAAAGTGATCGATGGCGGCGTTTATCAGTTAATGACAGTTCCGTTCGGGAATACAAAAAAGAACGTGATCTGGGATCTGCACCGGCCGGAAAATAAATCCATCGCGGAAAACAAAGAAGGCTTGTATATGATCATTGACCGCTTTGGAGACGGGGCATTTGACGGCGGCACCAATATTATGCGGCAGGCAGTGCCCTACTGGGGAACCTATATTACCACGCCCACCGGCAAAAAAGGAACAAATGATGGTGTGATCAGCGGAATGGATCTTATTCAATCCAACCTCGTTGGCCGCGGTATCGGCAGGTGCAGGCCCACCAACTACAGTCAATATGAAATATGGACAGATCCGAATGACCTTCGTCATGCAAAAGGCAACTGGATGAATATGGAAGACCTGTTATACAATGATCCTGAGCTAAAGAAGAACAAGGATCCTTACTATTTAAAACCGCTGCAATTGCGGTCAACCGGCGGCTCCCTGCTCTGTTCAGATACGATCCGCTGCTGGTTTGGCTGGCCACAGTATAAGACCTTTATACCGGATAATGAGCATACCCCTATGACGGGTGGCCATAGCGACTGGTATTTGTTCCGGTTAGCCGAAACCTATCTGTTACGCGCAGAAGCCTACTTCTGGAAAGGCGATCAGGCAAACGCACTGGCTGATCTGAATAAGGTGCATACAAGGGCTGGTGCAGCACCGCTAACAGGGCCTGTAACTATTGCAACAATTCTTGACGAACGGGCGCGTGAACTGTTTTACGAAGAGCCCCGCAAAACGGAGCTGACCCGCATTGCCTATATGTTTGCAATGACCGGCAAACCTGCTGAAAATGGAAAGGTCTACAGCCTCAATAATTTTTCCGACGATAATTATTTCTATGACCGGGTAAAGGCTAAGAATAATTTTTACAGGGACGGTATTGTTACCAATCATAATGATAAGTATACGATCAGCCCGTATCATGTACTTTGGCCGGTTCCTTCCAACGCCATCCAGGGCAATATTAACGGACGGATCAATCAGAACAAAGGCTATGTGGGCTATGAACTTAATAAACCACCATTGGAAACGATCCCGGACGAATAAAGCCGTTTGTATAAAAAGCAGCAACCGGAAGCATCCTTTTATTACATTTGGGGTGCTGCCGGTTGTTGTTTCAAACGAATTGTTGGCATTCCTAATCATACAACTCTTTTCTGATCTAAATTTCATATAACATGAAAAAGGCAAAAAGCAGAAGACAGTTTCTTAAAAGTTCCGTAAAAATTTCAGCGGGGGCATTCCTGCTGCCCCGGGCGCCGATGATTGTACCCGCTTCATTTTTTACAAAAGAGGCGCCCAGCAATAAGATCAATATCGGACAGATCGGTTGCGGCCGCATTGCCATGACACACGACCTGGTGGAAACATTCAAACATGATGCGGCAAGAATTATTGCTATGGCTGATGTGGACCGCTACCGTCTTGAAGCCGGTAAAAAACGGATCGAAGGCTGGTACCAGAAGAAAACCGGGAAGACCGGTTATATAGATGTAAAGATGTATGAGGCCTACCCGGAATTATTATTGAATAAGGATATTGATGCCGTTATCATCAGCACACCGGATCACTGGCATGCACAACCCGCTATAGAAGCTGCTTTAGCAGGCAAACACATCTATCTTCAAAAACCCACTTCACTGACCATTGAAGAAGGAAGGTCTATGAGCGATACTGTCCGTCAATCGGGTGTTACCTTTCAGCTGGGCAGTCAGCAGCGGTCAGTAAATCCCTGGCCTCAGTTTAAAAAAGCCTGTGAACTGGTACGGAACGGACGCATCGGCAAACTGCATACTGTGCAGGTTGGGCTGCCCGCCGATCCTCCGGGGGGTAATACAGCAGAAATGCCTGTACCTGATGGACTGAATTACGATATGTGGCTGGGATCAACCCCTTATATTTATTATACCCAGGACAGGGTACACAATCAAAAAGACATTGAATCCCGCGGGGGCTGGCTGCGGATGGAGCAGTTTGGGGCCGGCATGATCACCGGTTGGGGCGTGCATCATATTGATATTGCACATTGGGGAATGGATACGGAACTGACCGGTCCGGTAGCAATTGAAGGGACAGCACAGTTTCCCAGAACAGGCCTGTGGAATGTTCATGGTGATTATGAAGTAACTGCTAAATATGCCAACGGGGTAACCTTGCATATCAACAGCAAAAATCCCAACGGGGTTAAATTCGAAGGATCGGATGGCTGGATATTCGTTTCCCGCGGTAATGTGGGCGTTACGGCCAGTGACCCGGGCGCCGGCGGGCAAAACACAGCCTTTAATGCAAGCAATCCCAAATTACTAAGCTCCGTGATCGGTCCGGGGGAAATACATTTATACGAGAGCCGGGAACAACACTTAAGCTGGATCGATTGTATCATCCATAAAAAAACCACGATCAGCCCCGCAGAGGTCGCCCATCGCTCCTGCAGCGCCTGTTTGATAGCACATGCTGCTATGAAGCTCGGTACCAGATTATATTGGGATCCTCAAAAAGAAGTATTTAAGAACAATATTGAAGCGAATAAATTATTAGCAAGACCACAGCGTCATCCTTACGGAACAAACTATGTACTCAATAAACTAAAGAAATAGATGAAGAAAATTGTACTCCCCCTTGCATTGCTGGCAATGATCATTTCATGTAAAGATAAAGACAGTAAAAAAGAAAACGGGCAAAACAATAAGGATCAGTTATCCATTATAACGCTCGATCCGGGCCACTTTCACGCAGCACTGGTGCAAAAAGAAATGTACCCCGGAGTAGACAGTAATGTATATGTGTATGCACCGGCGGGTGAAGACCTGGACCTGCACTTAAAACGCATTGAAGCATTTAATACGCGGGCAACCGATCCGACCCACTGGAAAGAGAATGTATATACCGGCACCGATTTTTTTCAAAAAATGATCCGGGATGAAAAAGCCCGTCCGAACGGTTCAACCGGGCCGGGGAGCCTGGTGGTAATGAGCGGTAACAACCAGAAGAAAGCAGAATATGTGCTGAATACTGTAGACGCCGGCATGAATGTATTGGCAGACAAGCCAATGGCGATTGACCAGTCCGGGTTTGAACTGATCAAAAATGCTTTTACAAAAGCTGCTGAAAAAAAGGTACTGCTATACGATATCATGACGGAACGTTTCGAGATCAACTCCGTACTGCAACGGGAGCTTTCACAAATAAAACAGGTATTTGGAACGCTGGAAAAAGGTACACCGGAAAATCCGGCCGTCACTAAAGAAAGTGTGCATTTTCTTTACAAATCGGTTTCCGGGGCCGTACTACAGCGCCCCGCATGGTTTTTTGACGTTACCCAGCAGGGAGAAGGAATTGCCGATGTATCCACGCATCTCGTAGACCTGGCACAGATCGAATGTTTCCCGGATCAGGCGCTGGATTACCAGAAAGATGTGGAACTGGTCTCGGCAAAACACTGGACCACACCTCTTACCCTAAGCCAGTTTACAGAAATAACCAAGCAACCGGCTTTTCCGGATTATCTGAAAAAAAATGTAACAAAGGACACCATTTTAAACACTTATTTCAATGGTTCCTTCCAGTATAAGCTGCGGGGCATCAATATTAAAATCACTGCTACATGGGATTATAAAGCACCGGCAGGTTCGGGAGATACTTATTATTCGGCCTTGCGCGGTACCCGGGCCAGCTTAACGATCCGGCAGGGCGCAGCAGAGAACTACAAGCCCACCTTATATATTGAGCCGGTTAAAAATAACGACACCGGCTTTGAAAAAGATCTTGCAGCTGCCATAGCCACACTGCAGGCAAAATATCCGGGCGTGTCCATTAAAAAAACGGCAAAAGGCTGGCAGGCTGTCGTTCCTGAAAAATACAATACGGGACATGAGGCGCATTTCGGTCAGGTAATGGAACACTATCTCCGGTTCCTGAAAGAAAAGAAATTACCGGACTGGGAAGTCCCCAATATGATCACAAAATATTATACCACCACTTCGGCACTGGAGCTGGCAAAGCAATCAGCAACAAAAAAATAAATAACTCCTGACAAAATAACGTACCATCTTTAATAAAAATACGTCACAACCTGTTCTGCACAAGGCCGGATAGCTACACAGGACAAACATGATAAAAAGGGGATAGGTGGCTAAAAAAATCAGCAAGTTATTTTGTCGACATTGTTAATAGTATGCGGAAAATAGTTTCATTATTGCTTATTGGGGGCATGATCAGCACCCTGACCGTGCAGGCACAACGCATTACCAGCTGGCAGGTGCAGACCAGCGGAAAAGAAAGCTTTTCTATTCCTATGAGCATCAGCCTGGATGCCGTTTCTTTTGTGCCCGACAGCAACCTGCAGCTTTTTGAAACGACCGGTGGGAAAAAAGTAACCGTCCCTTTTCAGATTGAAACAAATAATGAACGCAGATTGTGCTGGTTAATAGAGCCTGCCCGCTCAACCACGCGCTCCTATGAACTGGTAAAGGGAAACAAAGCGGGTTTTGCACCGGCCCTGCAAACGCCTGTTGAAAACGGGGCGCTAACCATCCGGAATGGTGATAAAAAATTATTGCGCTATCACTTTGAAACGGTTTATCCGCCAAAGGGTATTGATACCGCCTATAAGCGTAGTGGTTTTATTCACCCGCTGTGGACCCCTAATGGTGAGGAGCTGACACGCATTAATGCTCCGGACCATTATCACCACTGGGGTTTATGGAATCCGTGGACGCATGTATTGTTTGAAAAGGACACGGTTGATTTCTGGAATCTGGAAGACCGTAAAGGCACCGTTCGCTTTGCAGGATTTACATTAATTGCCGATGGCCCGGTATACGCTGGTTACCAGGTATTGCATCAGCATATCGCCTTTAAAAAAGACGGATCAGAAAAAAATGCAATCAACGAATTGCAAACCGTAAAGATCTATCGCCCGCAAAAAGAGAATGACACTTATTATATCATGGACATTACTGTTCAGTTAAGCTGCGCAAGCTCCAGTCCGGTAAAGCTGCTGGAATACCGCTATGGCGGCTTAGGCATCAGGGCTACAGCAGCCTGGAATAAGGACAACAGCCGTATTTTTACATCGGAAGGAAAAAACCGGAAAGAAGCGGATGGCGGTACTGGCCGGTGGTGCGTTGCAGAAGGCCAGCTCAACCAGCAATATGGCGGATTGGAAATGATGAGTTATCCTGCTAATTATAATTATCCCGAGCCGCTGCGTATCTGGCCGGAAGACATGAACAAACGGGGCGATGTGTTCCTGAACTTTTCGCCCACGAAAAACAAGGATTGGTTACTGGAGCCGGGCAAACAATATATCCTGAAATACCGCTTTCTGGTTTTCAATAACCAACTTATAAAAGAAAAAGCCGAAGAAGCCTGGCAGGCATTTGCGCATCCGCCAACGGTTAGTTTTAGGTAAACGCAGATGCTATCATTGATTTTAGACATCCCGCTGACGACGCAGACTACCGCTGATCTCTTTTCTGTGTTAATCAGTGCGATCTTCGGGAACCCTGATCTACTATCTGATTAATTTAAAATATGAAACAAATTGTTGCAGTAATTTTTACAGTTGTTGCTCTTACCGCAGGAGCATTGTCCCATGCCCAAACAGTCAGCTGGAAAAAAGTAAAAGTACTGGTCTACACAAAAAACGGGGCGGGTTATGTACACGATAACATTCCCTCAGCTGTTAAGGCCCTTCAAAAACTGGGAGCACAATATGGCTTCAGGGTCGATACAAGTGCCGACCCGGCAGTGATGAAGGAGACCAACCTGCAGCAATACACATTACTGATCTTTCCCAGCACTAATAATGATGTATTCGATACCGACGCACAAAGGGTTGCTTTCAGAAGGTATATAGAAGCCGGTGGCGGTTTTGTGGGGCTACATTCCGTAACCGGAACAGAGCGGAACTGGCGCTGGTTTAAGATGATGCTGGGGGGTACTTTTTCCTGGCATGCACACTTTCAAAAATTTACGACACGTGTTATAGACAGCCGGCACCCATCCATGCAGGGCCTGCCATCTGTTTGGGAAAAAGGGGATGAATGTTATTTTGAAAAGGAATTATATCCTGGTCCTAAAGTGCTTATGGTGCATGATCTGCGCACTATCGATACAACAAATGACAAGGAAAAACAGGTTTTCTTAAAAAACAAAGGGAATTACGGCGATTTTTACCCCGCCGTATGGGAATATGCATTTGATGGCGGTCATACCTGGGTTACCACCTTGGGCCATGATAAAAAAGATTATAGTGATCCGGTTTATTTGAAGCACCTGATGGGAGGTATTCGTTTCATTGCCAGCCAGGTTAAAATAATTGACTTTAAAAAAGCTTATGCCCTCCAGCGGGATGAAGAAGTGAGGTACTGATATGCTCTTTGCGTTATGTCATGTCCTGCTGATGAAGGTGGTCACCGTAATTGTGGTTGGTCTGTCTGTTAGCAACAAGTCGATCTATTGTCAGACAGGGTCCCATGAAGCAGGTACATTTAATCAATTTCCAGTTTGTTGAAAATATGCCTATTCATTAATTGTCAAATTAATCCGTATACTTTTATTTCCGGTAGGTATGTCCTATTTCAATAAATAAGTTATCAAAATAAAAATAAAAAGCATAACTGTCTCTTATTTTTCCTGGAGATTGGGTGACAGTAATTTTCCCTTCGATCAATTTTTTGTAAAGAGCATCTACCTGTTCCGGACTGCTAAGCATAAACCCGATATGAAAATCTTTCGGATAAGTGGTGTCGCCATTTTTGCCGGTCATAATTACAAGAATGAAATTTTCTTCATTTTTAAGAACAGCTATTACATTGTTGCCTTTTACAAGTTCGCATTTGAAGCCAAAATAGGTCTCAAAAAAAGCCACGGCTTTTGTTACATCAGCAACAATTAGATTTAAATGATTTATGGTCATTCTTTAAGTTTTAAATTATAAATAATCGAATGTTCGTTCATTAATTTGGTAAAAAAATTTAACTTTTTAAGGCTGACAATACCAGTTTAAACGTTTGTTGTAATTTTTGTTCCGTTAAAGAGAAGGGTTTCCCTGCCATTGTCATCTGGCTGATATGAAACTGCACCAGTATATAAAAGGGTCCATAAGCTACCGCCCAGAATATTTCTGATGGTACGTTTTTTATCTCTTTTTTTCGTACCGCATTTTCCACAAAATCATTCATCACTTTTCTAAAAATTGTCGGTTTAATATCTTTATGCTTAATGAGCGGCGAATTTCTAAATTGTTCGTAAAACTGAAAATTCAGCGGATTTTTAGTAATATTTTTAAGCCTGTTTTTCCATTGCAACCATAAACCGGCCTCAAAATTTAAGTCAGCAGAGAAATTGTTTAAAGCATCTTTCTCAAATTTATCCTGAATCTCAATAAAAAGCTGGTTTAATAAGTCTTCGCGGCTTTTGAAGTAAACATAGATAGTAGAAGGTGAGATTTTAGCTTTCAGCGCTAACTTTTTCATACTCAATCCATCGAAACCATCAT
>DASVMC010000491.1:0-3403 GCA_036384555.1 Niabella sp.
TGTTGACCCGGTACTATTTTTTGAGCAGCAGCATTTTCCTTCTTATACTCTATAGCGCCTTCCAGTAAAGTTGTTGTAATAAAATGCTCGTCCGCATAGGCTTTAATATTAAAGTGCGTACCCAACACCTTTACCTTACCAGATAAAGTTCCTCCCTGTATTATATCCACAACAAAAGGCATCGACGGGTTCTTTGCAACTTCAAAATAGCCTTCACCGGAAAGTTGCACATTTCTTTCTTTTCCCGAGAAAGTAATCGGATAACGTAGTGAAGCAGCAGCATTGAGCCAGACTCTTGTTCCATCCGGAAGTACTACCTGAAAACTATGCCCTTTGGGAGTAGCTAACGTATTCCACTTTACGTCGCCGGTTTCCGGCAAAGCCATAGTGCTCTGATATTGGATCTGACCATCTGTTGTTTTGCGAACCACAACCCCCATCTGGCTGGCTAAAACACCGGCACTATTACTATCTATCATGATCGTTCTCCCATCCGCCAATGTTAATACGGCACCGTTTTCTCCGGGGTGGATGGAGTTTTCTGTATGCATTGCCTTTTGCCTACCGGCCAGGGGACGCTGTTTGCTTTGAGTAAAAAGAACCAGGCCGCCAATCAGAAAAACCAGACAGGCTGCCGCAGCCATTTTAATCCAGCCAAAGGAGCGGATGCGCGCACCGGAAGCAGCCGGCAGGTGCGCACTGGGCAATTCTTTCCTTTTCTCAATGGCGCTCATCATCTGATCGAAAATCAGCGAAGACGTAGCGGTGTCTATCTGTGCCCCCTGTGCGATATCTTCCTGATATAAATCGCTTAAAACTGCAGACAATTCATTCGCTTCCTGGTTCGCAATAAAATCATACAACTCCTGCTTTTCATGCGCTGTCCATTCTGTCTTTTTCAGCAGCTTTCGTATATCTTCCTTATCGATCAATCCGTTAATTTATATAAACACGAAACGGATGCTCAATAAAGGGGGTACCGTTTCAAAAAAATCAGGTGAGGAAAAAATAGCCGATGCAGGCGGTGTATAAAAGAGCATGCTCTTTAACATATTTGCGGAGAAAAGCCACGGCCTCTTTCATGTATTCATTAACAGTGTGTTTTGAAATACCCAATCTTTCGGCCGCCTGCTCATAGGTATATCCATTTAGCTTGCACAATCCGAAAACTTCCCGGCGGCGGGGCGATAGCTCACTGATCCCGCGGAAGAGGATACTGTATTGCTGCTCGGTAACCGCTTCCTTTTCGTCAAAAACCACTTCACTCGTTATTTGCCGCAAATGCTTTTTGTCCCGGGTCATCGCCCTAATGTAATCCACTGTTTTATGATAACTTACAGTGAAAAGCCAACCAGCAACAGGTTTCTCATATGTTATTATCTTCCTTTTTTCCCATAAACAGATAAAAACTTCCTGTACCAGATCGGCAGCTGCAAAATCATCGTGCAACAGGTACATAATATTACGGTAAATAGCATGATGATACCGGTCGAACAACACCCGGAACGCTTCGTGGTCATCATCCTGCAGCAATTGCAATAACTCGATATCAGCGCAATTATTCATCCTGATCCATCGGGGAACTTCTTCTATTTCAGTTTTGGGTATATTCTGTAGGCACGCATCAAACTCCTGCTCATAGCTGTTCACCGTCCTCCGAAGATAGCAAAAAAAATAAAAACCAACGCTGCTGTTGCACAGGTTACCTGTCTGCAATTTTCCCCGCCGATGCTACGGGAGGATCTTGGTATGCAGCAAAAGCCCACCTGAAGTTCCTGAAAAACAAAGCGCCGTACAGGTGCTTTACTGCGCCCGTTGAATGGGAAGCGGCAATAAAAGGCATGTTACTCAGCGGATATACAGAATTGAAAGGGCCTGTATACAACAAAACGGCACAAATTCCCGGCCGTAAAGCAGTATAGTAAGTTTACTATAACAAAAACTTCCGCCGGGAACAGGGCTAAAGCGAGCGGCTATAGTGCGCTGTTATTTTCCGCTTGTATCATTAGGCGCATTATCCCAGGTTGCTGTATCGCCGTTATTATGCTGTTGTGGATTATTCATTGATCCGCCGCTTGTATCAGTACCGGGGCCGTAAATGCCGTCTGTCTGGCTGGGCTCCTCTTTCGGTGAACCGTTACAACTTCCAAACAGGGCCGCTATGATAACTAAAAGTAAAATTTTCATAAAAAAATATTGTTTAAAGAATTGAAGTGTCTACGGATATACGGCCAAATACCATACCATGCCCGGCAGTAAGGATCCGTTACCGGTGCATTGCCTTAAAAAAAAAAGGAATCCCTGGCGCAATGTAGAACAATGACCACATATAGCCGGATCACTGGTATGTGACCTCTTTTTAAAAAATAGAAAAGTTGAAGATTACCGCTTTTATACGATGAGCAGGCTTAAGGTTCCGTTTGGGGAATATGATGCCGTCCGTCCTTTTCGTAGTCATAGGGCCACCGGTATACTTCCGGTATATCGCCTTCCCAATTGCCATGCCGGGGATAAACAGGGGTCGTCCATTCCAGTGTATTGGCCTGCCAGGGGTTCATCACCCTTACTTTGCGGCCCCGGTAGATGGAATAGAAATAATTAAAAACAAACAGCAGCTGCACCGAAAATACAATTATTGTCACAACTGAGATCATTGCATCCAGGTCCTGGAACCGGTTGAAGCTCATCCATGCACTTTTATCAAGGTACCGGCGGGGCACTCCTGCAAGCCCTTCATAGTGCATAGGCCAGAAAATAAGATAGGCGCCGGTTAATGTTACCCAAAAATGGATGTAGCCTAAAGTACGGTTCATATACCTGCCATACATTTTGGGGAACCAGTGATAAATGCCGGCAAACATTCCGAAGAATGCTGAAACGCCCATTACTATATGGAAATGCGCAACCAGGAACATGGTATCATGCAAGTAAATATCAATAGTTGAATTTCCTAGAAAGATACCCGTCAGGCCGCCGGAAATAAACAGGCTTATAAAGCCTATTGTAAAAAGCATGGCGGGCGTAAAACGGATGCTTCCCCGCCACAAAGTGGTGAGCCAGTTAAAGACTTTTATAGCGGACGGTAATGCTATCAGCAAAGTAAACAGCACAAAAACAGAACCCAGGAACGGGTTCAAACCACTAACAAACATATGATGTGCCCACACTAAAAATGATAATACGCAAATAGCCGCAAGAGAAATGATCATTGCGTCATACCCAAAAACAGGTTTCCTGGCGTTGACAGCCATCACTTCTGAAACGATTCCCATCGTGGGCAGAATAATAACATATACTTCAGGATGCCCTAAGAACCAAAATAAATGTTGAAATAAAATAGCATTCCCACCTTCATTGGGAAGCGCCTTCCCTCCTATAGTGATATCACTCAAATAAAAACTGG
>DASVMC010000492.1:0-6558 GCA_036384555.1 Niabella sp.
TTTATATTGATGGCAAACCTTCTCCTTTGTCCGGTTCAGACCTTGCCAGCTACCTGCGTTCGCTTCAATCGGCAGATATTGAGGCAATAGAATTGATTACCAACCCTTCAGCAAAATATGAGGCAGCCGGAAATGCAGGGATCATCAACATCCGCTTAAAGAAAAATAAAGCTTTCGGTACTAACGGAAACATTACTTTGGGTGCTAATGCCGCTACTTACGGAATGTACAATGGCGGTTTTAATCTGAATCACCGGACTAAGAAGGTGAACATTTTTGGCAACTACAATTACAGCCAGGGCTTGCGCTATAATAAACAATCTATCTTCCGGGAGGTGGCAGACAGCACTTTCGATCAGTTAGGGGATACAAAAATGTATAATAAGAACCATAATTTTAAAGCAGGGGCTGATTATTTTATTGACTCCAGGAACACGGTAGGGGTTATGGTTAATGGCAATATTTCGGATAATAATATGAAGAATCCCAGTAATATGCTGATCTCTTATGCACCTACCAATACACCAGACAGAAATCTAAACACGAATACCAATACGCAAAGAGATCAGCGCAATATAAACGGGAACGTGAATTACCGGTATGCTGATACATCTGGAAGGGAATTAAATATTGACCTTGATTACGGGTATTTCGATATTTCGGGAAACCAGTTCGTACCTAATATTTATACCCGGGTAGCTGACAGTTCAATTGTTGGCCGTAATATTTACCGCATTATTACAGCTACCAATATTGATATCTATTCTTTAAAATTAGATTACGAACAACCCTTTTTAAAAGGGAAGCTGGGTTATGGCGGTAAGCTGAATTTTGTGAACACGGGTAATGATTTTATCAATTATGACGCCAATGGTGCACATGAGGTGCTGGATACCGGCAAGAATAATTACTTTAAGTATAAAGAAAATGTAAATGCGGTGTACGCCAATTATAACCGCAGTTATAAAATCTTTTCTTACCAGGTGGGGTTACGGGTAGAAAATACCCATTCCAATGGTACCTCAACGGGTTTGGTATGGAATGATCAAACACAATCTTACAGTACTCCTTTTGAAGGTACTGTTAAAAAGAACTATACCGACTTTTTCCCAAGCGCATCCTTTACCTATAATAAGAACCCCCAGAATCAATGGAGCATCAGTTACAGCCGCCGGATCGACCGCCCGGATTACAGCGATCTGAACCCTTTTGAGTTCCGTTTGAATGATTACCTGTATGGTAAAGGAAATACCAACCTGAACCCGCAATATACCAACTCGATCACTTTAACCAATACCTATAAATTCAAGCTCAATACCTCTTTAAGTTACAGCCACGTAAAAGGAATGTTTGTGCAGCTGCTGGATACCATTGATCAGACCAAATCCTATCAGACCACGGAAAACCTGGCAAACCAGGATGTGTTTAGTCTGAATGTGTC
The DNA here is from genome assembly GCA_036384555.1 of Niabella sp. Classification (GTDB taxonomy): domain Bacteria; phylum Bacteroidota; class Bacteroidia; order Chitinophagales; family Chitinophagaceae; genus Niabella. Next base: position 1,442 of record DASVMC010000492.1, read on the forward strand.
GTATCCGTTTACCTATAAAACGTATACCTTTTTCAGCAACCTTACCGCCAATTATTCGCTTTATGATGCCGATTTTGGTGCAGGAAAAGAAATTAATGCCAAGAATTTTAACCTGCAGTATTTTATGCAGCACTCTGTAAAATTTGCCAAAAAGTGGACGGCAGAAGTGAGCGGATTATACCTGTCGCCCTTTATATGGGCAGGGACCTTTAAAGGAAAATCGATGGGTTTTGTAAGCACGGGTTTGCAAAGAACGGTGCTGAAGGGCAACGGTACTATAAAAGCAAGTGTTGATGATATTTTTAAAACGATGCGTTTTAAGGGAGACATGAATTTTTCCGGCGCCTATACCCGGGTACTTGCACAATGGGACAGCCGCCAGTTTAAGGTGAACTTTACTTATAATTTTGGCAGCAAGCAGATAAAATCGGCCCGTCAGCGCAAAACCGGTCTGGAGGAAGAAACAAAGCGGGCGAGTGGCGGCGGTACCTCCACCCCCGGTCAGTAAATAAATGGTTTAGTTTTATTAGTGAACAGGTAAAAGCTGCCGGAATTTTCCGGCGGCTTTTTTTATGAGCCTCAGACAGCAGAGCAATAACATAAAGCCAGCAGCGCTGTTACCAGGAACGGTGTTCCGTAATGCCGTAAGAGGACTGAAGAACCGGAAAGACCATGCAAAGGCCTCCTTCACAAACTTTAAACCAGCCTATATTTGCAGAATGGAAAAGCTGTTCTCATTAAATGAAATTGTACAAACCGCCGGCTGGCTATTGGAAAACCTGGATGGGAAAAAAATAATTGCTTTTTATGGAGATATGGGCGCGGGGAAAACCACCTTTATCTATACGCTATGCCAGATACTGGAAGTGGAAGACGTAGTAAGTAGCCCAACTTTTTCCATTATTAACGAATACCGGTTTACAGACAATGGGCAACCCGCTTCAGTATATCATATGGACCTGTACCGCTTGCAGGACGAAGAGGAAGCTATAAGGGCTGGTGTGGAAGACTGTTTGTACAGCGGGCATTATTGTTTTGTGGAATGGCCGGAAAAAGCGCCGGATCTGTTTCCCGAAGCAACAGTATATGTATCTGTTGAGGTAATAGATGCACAAACCCGGAAAATTGAAATACTAAAGAAATAAGGTAATTTTGACAGGCGCCTGACCATGGGATTAAATGGAGGGAACCGTTTTTTTGAAAACATTTTATGAGTAAGATAAAAGCCATAGTGAGCACTACCTTCAGCTATGAAACCCAGGAAGAAACATTGGATATTCGGGTTAAAGGCGGTGGCATGACCATTGGTATAACCAAGGAAATTGCTTTTCAGGAAAACAGGGTTTCCTTAACGCCGGATGCGGTTGCCGTGCTGGTAAACAATGGTCACTCGGTTATTGTGGAGCATAACGCGGGAGACGCCGCGCATTACCGTGATGCAGATTACAGCGAGGCCGGTGCAAAAATTGTTTATACCCGGGAAGATGTTTTTAAGGCGCCCATCCTGGTAAAAAGTGCGCCGGTTATAGAAGAAGATCTTCCTTTACTCCAATACGGCCAGATCATCATTTCCCCATTACACTTATCCGTTTTAAAAAGAGAGGTGTTAAAGGCAATGATGCTGAAAAAAATTACGGCATTGTCCTTTGAGCATCTGAAAGATGATAGCGATTCTTATCCTATTGTGCGCAGTATGAGCGAGATTGCCGGCAGCGCGGTAATGCTGATCGCAGCGCAGTATCTGGGCTCAGCCAATCATGGCAAAGGAGTGCTGCTGGGCGGTATTACCGGTATTGCTCCCACTAAAGTAATCATTATAGGTGCCGGCATTGTTGGGGAGTATGCGGCCCGCGCAGCCTTAGCGATGGGTGCATCGGTAAAATTATTTGATAGTAATATTTCCCGTTTAAAAAGACTGGAAAATGCCATAGGCCACCGATTATGGACCTCGGTGCTGGAACCCAAATTGCTGGCCAAGCAGCTGAAAACCTGTGAAGTAGCAGTTGGGGCACTGGCCAATGAAACAGGCAGAACCCCATTAGTGGTTACGGAAGAAATGGTAAGCGGCATGCGGCAGGGGTCTGTTATCATTGATGCTACCATTGACCGGGGCGGATGCTTTGAAACATCAGAGGTCACTTCTCATGAAAGTCCTATTTTCCTGAAATATGGTGTCATCCATTATTGTGTGCCCAATATCCCGTCTGGTTTTGCCCGTACCGCCTCCCAGGCAATCAGCAATGTACTAACGCCGCTATTGGTGGAAGCCGGGGATGAAGGGGGCATTGAAAAGCTGGTTTGGCACCAGCTGCATTTGCGCAACGGGATCTACCTGTTCAAAGGACACCTGACCAACTTTTACCTCAGCCAGCGGTTCGATCTGAAGTACACGGATCTGAACCTGCTTATTGCCAGTCAGCGGTAGTAAGCAGGGATTGAACAGGACTTCGTCAAGCTCAGTCTGACCGGCACGCCAGCCCGGCAAAGTCATTCTGGCGGGAGTAGGGCTCAGTCTGACAATTGTTACTGAAAAGCATTGTTGACATAACATTTCCCCGAAGGGTACACTAACTATTTACTACTTGCTACACCCCTTCATTTATTATCGTTTTCAAAACTTTTATGACTCTTTATGCTAACTTTGCCAGCTAATGCTAGATAAAAAAAATGTAATACAGGGAACGGAAACCGCCGTTATTGTAGGTGTTGTAACCAAAGATCAAACGGAGCAGCAGGTAATGGAATACCTGGATGAGCTGGCTTTCCTGGCAGAAACGGCCGGTGCAGTAACAAAAAAACGGTTTATTCAGAAACTGCAGCACCCGGATACCCGCACTTTTGTTGGAAAAGGAAAGCTGGAAGAAATACGCCAGTATATTATAACTCACCAGGTAAACCTGGTCATTTTTGATGATGAGCTTACCGGCGCACAGATCAATAATATCACTACGGTTTTGGGTGTTAAAACCATTGACCGCTCCGACCTGATCCTGGATATTTTCGCCCGCAGGGCAAAAACGGCAGAAGCCAAAGCGCAGGTGGAGCTGGCGCAATATCAATATATACTGCCCCGTTTGCGTGGAATGTGGAAGCACCTGGAGCGCCTGGGTGGCGGTATTGGTACAAGGGGCCCTGGTGAAACAGAAATTGAAACCGACCGCCGTATTGTGCGTGAAAAGATTTCACTGCTACGCAACCGTTTAAAAGAAATAGATAAACAGTCGGCCACCCAGCGTAAGAACCGGGGAGAATTTATACGGGTGGCATTGGTAGGGTATACCAATGTAGGAAAAAGCACCATTATGAACCTGCTGAGCAAGCGGGAGGTGTTTGCTGAAAATAAATTGTTTGCCACGCTGGATACGACCACCAGCAAAGTGGTTTTTGAAAACACGCCGTTTTTGTTAAGCGATACGGTAGGGTTTATCCGCAAGCTGCCGCATCATTTAATAGAAAGCTTTAAAAGCACGCTGGATGAGGTACGGGAGGCAGATATATTGATCCATGTTATTGATACCTCACACCCTCAGTATGAAGACCAGATGGGCGTTGTAAATAAAACCTTACAGGAATTAAAGGCTTTTGATAAACCCATCATTACTGTATTTAATAAAATGGATCTTTACGAGCAGCATACGTTTGATGAGTGGCTGGGTGCAGCTACCAAAAAAGAGATCCTGCAGGATCTATATGACCGCTGGAACCATGAAACCGGTGGCAATGCCGTATTTGTTGCCGCCATTGAAAGGCGCAATGTAGAGGGGTTAAGAGATACCATTCTGAATAAGGTAAAAGAGCTGTACCAGGTGCGGTATCCCTACAAAACAATGTTTTACTAGGGTAGGGCAACCATAAAATTGCGGAACAGGTGTCACGCGGAGTTTGACGATGGGTATTGCTCAGGGCTTTGTCAACGGTTCGTAAAGCCCCTCCGGTCCGGCTCGCCGTTACAATCCGGCTTATATCCGTTACTGCAAAAGGATCGTTAACATGCCACTAATTATAAAACCCCTATAACATGCAAACGGCCATCCTTCGTTATACCATAGCACTGGTATTGCTTACGCACAGCATTTTTGGAATATTTGATGGCGGTATCCGCTCCTTTGGGGTGGATTATCTTGATCCGGCAGGTTTTGCACCATTTGGTGTATACCTTGCCTGGGCTATAAAAGGGTCACATATAGTTTGTGCGCTGCTTTTTATACTCAATAAGTATGTACAGCCCGCAGCCATCCTAACCATCTTTATCCTGGTAGCCGGCATTATTATGGTGCATTTTAAGGAAGGGTGGTTTGTGGTAGGCGGTGGCAGAAACGGTATGGAGTATAATATAGTACTAATAGCCGTGTTGCTAACGATCATGTATCCCAATGGGTTTTTAGTAAAACGGAACCGTTAAATACTTTATTGGTTTGCGATAAACAGATGAGTCTGGTCGCGGCCGGTTAAAGACCTAACGGTTCTTGTCTGCCGCGGTTCTGTAAGCACCTTCCGCATGTATAATCTCCCGTACATCCACCAAGTGCGCAGCTTCTACCAGTCTGGCCAAATGATCGTACACCCTTAGCGGTGCGGCGGGTGCAAAGCTGGTATCACCGCACAAGGCTCCTTCCACTACCTGCTCCCAGCATTGTACCCAATCAGTGAGTGACTGGTAATTAAAAAAGTGCTGAAATGCTAAGTAGGGGTTACAATATTCTTTTTTAGATAAATGGCGCGGAAACTCCTTCCATGCGTTTGCGCCAACATAATGGCTGCAAAAGTTTTTTTTATTCAATAGCTCTTCCTCAGTAATGGTAATGGGGCTGCACTTTTTATGCATTAAGGTGTTAGCTGTTTTTATAAGAGAGCAAAACAGGTTTTTGTACAGCAGTACATCCCCCGGCGTTTCCCCTTTGTACACAGTTGCCTCAGTAGCGTGACTGACCAGCTTTTTAACCAGTTTACGAAAGTCATGTACGGATGCGTGGGAAAGAAATTGGCAAATACTTGGTAGGGTCTGTAAGATTTTCGCACAGCCAGCAATAAGTATCAAACGGGTCTTTGAGGTTTTTGAGTGTTTTTGACATGGGTTTTGTTTTTCATTTTGAAAGATGCGCTCATTTGCGTGTCGG
>DASVMC010000493.1:0-2431 GCA_036384555.1 Niabella sp.
CCGGGCTTTTATGCTGCTCGCCATCAGCCAGAATCAGCGATACCGTTTTGCTGGAATTGGAAGCCGGGTCTTTTTTATAGTTCAGGTATTCATTTTCTGATACATTAAAATAGGCATACACGCTGCTGTTGTCTGATAAGGTGGTCAATAGGCCTCCCTCATCAATCAGGCTCCCCTGTTTGAACTTTATCCGGTCGATGTAACCGCTGAAAGGAGCCCTGATATCCGTAAATGAAAGATGCGCTCCGGCCAGGTTCATATCGGCTTTCGCCTCTCCATATTTTGCTTTTGAAAGCGCCAGCTCATTGTCAGAAACAATATCCTTATTGGCCAGTATCTGGGTGTTATGCAGATCAAGTTCAGCGGTTTTTGCTGCTGCTTTTGCCTTTTGATACTCTGCTTCATAGATCTTTGGCATTATTTTAAAAAGCAGCTGTCCCGCTTTTACATATTGGCCTTCATCTACGTATATTTTTTCAAGGTATCCTTTTTCCTGGGCCCTTAATTCTACATTGCGCAGCGATTGGATCTGGGCAATATATTCTTTATCATAAGCAGTATCTATTTTAAGCGGATTGGTTACTGAAAATTGCTCCGTTGCTGTGCTTTCCTGTTTTTTTGATGTGCAGCTCGTTGCCAGAAAAATAAATGCACACACAGTGAGCAGCAATGCTATTCTGTTCATTGTTTAGCGATTGGTTTGAATAAACGATTGGTTCTGTTCTTATTGATTTGGAAAACCAGGATTGTAACCGAAATATTATTGTTCCTGGCTGTCTGCAGAATGGCATTATTAAAAAATAATGCTGTGCGGGTTGTATTCAGGTTAGATATCTATCGGACCTATACAGCAAATGCCGGCACTACACTCTTATGATGCAATGCAGGATATGTTTATCCTGTGAAGGCCGGTTCCAACAGGTTCTGTGGTGTAAGTAACTTTTGTAGCAAGCGTTATTTTGGATCAGCTGGCATAAATTGGCAACGGTGAACACCACAGTAGCCGTATTACCCCTGACTACTGTATCATCATCATTATCATCGATGTCGTCAAAACAATAATTATCAGGAATCGTGGGAAGACCGCTGGCATTTTTAAGACAAAAAGAGGACTTATTTACCGATTCGCTGGTGAATGCTGTTGAAAAAGAACACCTGTTAGCATGAACTGAAAGGTGCCATGCGCTTCCGATAAAGAATAAGATATAAAGTAAAAATATTTTAAACACACGATCCATCTCCGGCGCAAAAATAGTTCCTCTGTGATTGATTATTAAGATCGGAACGTACTTTAACAATTTATAACACGTCCTATCAATATTCAAAAATAGGAATTAACAAGAATCGTGCAGTATTTTCTTTTGTAATTTTTTTGTTCTCTTTATCAGCAGCAGTATTGGTTGGGTGATTATTTTCATTGATTGAGCCCGTCCGGTTTCGGACCGCAGCCAATGCTACTGAAGAAGTGCATATGACGCCCCTTAGCAGGATTTATTTTCAATAATTTACAGTATTGGTCATTAGCAGCTGATACGAGCAGTTAAAATGGAAATTTCGTCGGTCTGACCGGATATCCGGCACTAAACATCACTTTTCTGTTTCCTCCGGCTGATGAAAAATAATTTTCGTGTTCCCGATCCAGAAATAATCGCCTTCTTTCAGAACTGCTTCTGTGCTGTCTGAAAGACGGACTGAGTTTTTAGGGGTATTAAGATAAGTACCGTTCTTACTGGGAGTTTTATCCTGTAAAAAATAATGGTATCCCCCTTCAGGATCGGGTTTACGGACAATCTGGCAATGATTCTTGGAAATAAAGCGATCAGCCGTTCGTATGCCAAAATCGGTTATGGCCGTTCCCGGCATATCATTCCATCGGCCAATGATCGTATAGTCTTTTTGAATGAAATAACGCTGACCTTCTGTTAAGATGTTCGGTTCTACTTCCAGGTATACCTCTTTGTTCGTTGTTTGTGCCGGGTCAATATCAATTACGGAAATCTCCGGTTCTTTTTCAGGGGCCGTTATCTTTCCGTCCAGCCCGTTATAAAAAAACAGGCTTAATTCTCTTCCCGTTTTAAAACGTTTTAACGGATCTTTCTCGAGGCAGCGTTGTACCAGCATTTCAAGCCAGTAAGGAATATCGCATTCTGTTGGTCTTTTTTCCTCCCTTTCATGAATGGCAGCCAGTCTTTGCCTACAAAGATCCGGCACGGGTGCGCTTTTATGTTTTTCCTCCAATGCGATCATTTCGCTGGCCTGTTTATAATCTTTTACGGGAAAAGGAACGCTGCCGGTTAAGAGTTCATAGATAACAATTCCCAAACTATAAATATCCGACGGTGTATCTACCAGTTGCCCCCGCCATTTTTCAGGAGCCTTATACTCGGCCATACCATCTTCTTTTTTGCTATGGCGCACGGCATCCGGGTCA
>DASVMC010000494.1:0-2828 GCA_036384555.1 Niabella sp.
CCAAAACTTATATAAGAGTATGTATACGCGCTGCCCGACACCGGTACCCTGCTTGCAAATTCAGCATAGCAAAGTGCCGAGAAACCACAGGTAATGGCGGTTATAACGAATAACAGGGAAACGCCCGGGCCGCCATGGTAAGCAGCACTGCCGATGGTAGAAAAGATGCCTGCTCCCACTACTGCCGCAATACCCAGAAAAGTAAGATCTCTTACCGTCAGAATTTTATTGAGACCATGGTGTCCTTCGCCATCTGATTCAGCAAGCGTGTTTTCTATCTTTTTTTTCCGAAAGATTGAGGATCCCATCTAAGATGAATTTCGGTGAAAATAGTATAAAAATGTAAAATCCGTTTTTTTTGTCCTACTGTTCTCTCTTCACCAGTTTCTGTGCAAGCTCCTTCAGCGGGATTTTCCTTTTGGAAAGGACCGCCATATCGTCAAAGTGCTGCAGGGCCTCATTCAGGAATTGCGTTTTTAATTCCAGCGCCCATTCGTTGATCCCGCAATCCCTGTAGATCTTTAAGACGTTGGCTACCTTATCAGGTGACTGTTCTTTTAGCAATCCTACCAAAGTTTCTTTCTGAGTTCCGGCAGCAGTTTCCAGTGCTCTTATCAAGAGAAATGTTTTCTTATTGGCCAGGATATCTCCACCCGCCTGTTTCCCGAATTTTTCAGGATCTCCAAAAGCATCCAGGTAATCATCCTGTACCTGAAAGGCCAGTCCTATTTTCTTACCGGCCTGGTACAGCAGATCCAGGTTACCCAGGCTGCCACCCCCTAAAATGCCTCCCATCTGTAAACTGGCTGCCAGTAAAACAGAAGTTTTCTGGGTGATCATTTTCAGGTACTCCTCAAATGTTACGTTATCTTTCTGTTCAAAATCCATGTCAAGCTGCTGTCCTTCGCATACCTCAACAGCAGTGTGATTGAATAGATGCTGAATTCTTTGAATGAGCGTGGTATCTATATCGTTTATGTACTCATAAGCCCTGATCATCATAACATCTCCGGCAAGGATAGCCGTACTTTCATTGTACCGGGTGTGTACCGTTTGTTTGCCCCTTCTCAGGGGCGCTTTATCCATAATATCATCATGGATCAGCGTAAAGTTGTGAAACAGCTCAATAGCGCAGGCCACATTCCATGCATCGGAATTTATTTCCCCAAAGAGCTCGTTGGCCATTAAACATAAAACAGGGCGCAATCTTTTTCCTCCGAGTGATAAAAAATAATCATTAGGTTCATATAAGGTACGGGGTTCCTGTGGGAAATGCGCAATATCAAATTTTTCTGAAAACAGCGTGGATAATTCTTCAAATGTATGCATGCATCAAAAATAATGGTTCTTTATTAAAGAATTGCGATTTAAGCACCCTGATTCCTGATCCTCAGCCCCTGACTGTAACCAGCCGCTAACTCTTACTATTCATGCCATAACCATTAACTAACGGTATTCTGCCTTCTTCCCGCTTACTTTTTCTTTTTTCTTGCCGTCTTCTTTGGTACTGCGGCCATTGCCGGTTGTACCCAATGATAATCCAGATGCCTTTTCTCAAGATTAGCTGCTACCACCTGTATGCGTACCTTATCACCCATTGTAAATTTAGTGCCCGTCCGCATTCCGATCAGGGCATAATCCGCTTCTGAATGTTTGAAGCTATCATAGTCAGACAAGCTGGCCATGCTTACCATGCCTTCACACAAATGCGCTACTGTTTCTGCCCAGAAACCATATTTGGAAACACCACTGATAATTGCATCGAATTCTTCGCCTACAAACTGCGCCATATATTCTACCTGCTTATATTTATTAGCGCTTCGCTCTGCTTCCATAGCTGCCCGCTCCCGGTCGCTGCAATGTTTGCATTTTTCTTCCAGCTTCTTATCTGCTTTTGCCCGGTCTTCCAGTATGTCCAGTAAGATCCGGTGCACCATAATATCCGGATAGCGGCGGATCGGTGAAGTAAAATGACAGTAATTTTCAAAACCTAACCCGTAATGACCAATGTTGGATGAGGTATATTTTGCCTTTGCCATTGTACGGATGCCCAGTTGCTGCAATACGGCTTCTTCCGGGCTGCCCTTGATGTCTCTTAATAATTTATCAAAAGAGGCGGCAATTGTTTCGGCGCTGGAACTGTCAAATTTATACCCGAACTTGTTAGCAAAAGCGATAAAGGGCAGCAGCTTCTCTTCATCGGGAGTGTCGTGTATCCGGTAAGGGAAAGGCAATGTTTTATTATTGAGCTTTACTTTGGATGCAGACTCGGCAACATATTTATTAGCCAGAAGCATCAGTTCCTCGATCAGTTGATTGGCCTCTTTGCTTGTTTTCAGCAATATGCCAACCGGAACACCCTGCTCATCCAGCCGGAAGCGTACTTCCGTTGAATTAAAATTGATGGCCCCTTCATCAAAACGGCTCTGCCTCAGGCGCTGTGCTAATTTATGGACTATTAAAAGTACTTCTGCATTTTCACCTGCGCCGGTTTCAATGATCTGCTGCGCCTCTTCATACGTATACCGCCTGTTGGAGCGGATCACTGTTTTCCCCAGCCAGTATTGTTTTACCTCAGCCCGCTCGTTTATCTGGAAGATAGCTGAAAATGCCAGTTTGTCTTCATTGGGGCGTAAGGAGCACAGTACATTGGAAATATGTTCAGGCAGCATGGGATTCACACGATCCGGAAGGTATACCGATGTTGCCCTGTAATAGGCCTCATCATCTAAAGCAGTACCGGGAACCACATAATGACTGACGTCGGCTATATGCACTCCGATTTCATAGTTGCCGTTCTTTAAAATGCGAAACGAAATAGCATCATC
>DASVMC010000495.1:0-5445 GCA_036384555.1 Niabella sp.
GTTATATTATATTATATGAAGAAAAATATTGCATTAGTAACCGGTGGTTTTTCAGGAGAGTCCGTTATTTCTTACAAAAGCGCGGCCACTATTGAGAAGAACCTGAGCAGGGACCGGTATAATGTTTATACGATTGACCTTACAAAGGATGGCTGGTTTTATACCAGCACTGCAGGAGCGAAGACCACAGTAGATAAAAATGATTTTAGTATTATTGAGAACGGAGAAAAAATAACCTTTGATGCCGTATTGATTGGTATGCACGGAACGCCGGGGGAAGATGGAAAATTACAGGGTTATTTTGATATGCTGGGAATTCCTTATACCGGCTGTGATGCCACTACTTCTGCTATCACGTTCAACAAGCGGTATGCCGTTGCTGTTGCAAAAATGGCAGGAATCGGGGTTGCTGCTTCCATGCATTTGCTGGCGCATACACCGGTTGCCGCTTCTGAAATCCTGGAAAAGCTGCAATTGCCGCTGTTTGTAAAACCTAATAATGGCGGATCCAGCATTGGTATGAGCAAAGTGTTAAAGGCGGAAGAGCTGCAACCCGCTATTGAAAAAGCATTTAAAGAAGACAGCCAGGTATTGGTGGAGGAAATGATTACCGGCCGTGAATTTACGGTAGGTGTTTACCAATCCAGGGGGGAGATTATTGTACTGCCGTTTACAGAAGTAAAAGCGCATGATGACCAGGCCTTTTTTGACTTTGAAGCAAAATATGAAGGCAAATCCTCTGAAATAACACCAGCTGTTGTGGATGAGTCCATTGCCGAAAAGGTACGCACTGCTGCAAAAAAAGTATACAAGGTATTCAATTGCAGAGGAGTAGTGCGTATTGATTTTATTTATAATGAGGCGGAAGGGCGTCCTTTTATGCTTGAAGTGAATACCATTCCGGGGCAAAGTGCTGCAAGCCTTGTGCCTCAGCAGGTAGCAGCAGCAGGAGGAACGCTTACCAATTTTTATTCCCTGCTGATAGAAGAATGTTTTTCTTAAATACTATATTTACCGAATATATTTAAAGGATGTTTAAATTTCTTACAAGCAGGCCGCTGTGGGTAAATATACTGGCTGGTATTGTTCGGGCGCTGATCGTGTTTTGCCTGGTGATTCTTTCGCTTGGATGGCTTACGAATCATAATGACTCCAAGACAGTGCCACCGGTTCTTGGAAAAACATTAGAACAGGCGGAAAAGGCCCTGAGTGCTGCCGGGTTTACTATTGAGGTACAGGACAGCGTTTTTATTGACAGCCTGAAACCTTTGCAGGTTGTGCGTCAGGTGCCGGATGAATATGAAGTGGTAAAATCAAACAGGACGGTTTATCTGACCATCAACCGGGCCGTTCCGCCGCTGGTGGAAATGCCGAATATTGTAGGATACAGCTTAAGAAGTGCAGAATTATCGTTGCAGAACCTGGGTCTGAAATTAGGTGATACCACGTTTAAGCCGGATTTTGCCAAGAACTCGGTACTGCAGCAATTATATAATGGGGTAGATATTCAGCCTGGTGCCAAGATCCGGGTGGGTTCAAAAATTGATCTTGTTATTGGTAATGGCCTGGGAAGCTCGGTAGCGGTGCCTAATCTTATTGGTCTGACCTATGCAGACGCGAAAACGTTACTGGGGGATAAAGGTATCGGCCTGGGCTCGGTGATCGTTTCCGGAGGGGTTACAGATACGAGTAGCGCGTTTGTGTATAAGCAAAGTCCTGACCGGTTTGATGTAGACGGCAGCCGGAGATCGATCAGACCCGGACAGATCATTGATGTGTGGTTAAGTGTAGAACGGCCGGTTGTAGATTCCACCGGAGCTGCAAACGACGGACCGCTGACAGATTCGCTGCCGCAGAAAGATCAGCAGTAATAAATAAAAAGTACCTTAATTTTTACGATTATGAATACAATAACGGTTGAAGAATTAAAGAAAAAGATCGACAGTGGTGCACCGGTTAATCTGATTGATGTACGGGAGCCGGCTGAATATGAAGAATATAATATTGGCGCTAAATTAATTCCGCTGGGTCAGATCCAGAATATGGAAATTGACGAACTGGAGCCATTAAAAGAGGAGGAATTATTTATTCATTGCCGCAGCGGAAAAAGGAGTGCTATGGCCTGCCAGCTGCTGGAATCAATGGGTTTTAAAAATACCGTGAACGTGGAAGGGGGTGTGCTGGCATGGAAGGAAGCCTTTGATCGTTAAAATGACTGCGGAGCAACGCGTATTCCCCGCAACTATAGCTTTTCAATCATAGGTTCTCCCGGCTGCTTCTGCTATCTTGAGCTGCGCTCGCTTAGGTAAGATTGTCTTTGCTTCTTTGATCTCGCCGGCGTAATGCACCTTATTTCTTATCGTCTGCATAGGGAATGACGCGGTATCCCGATTCCGGTAAATCAAACTTGGACATGGGAACTGCGCCAAAATCAACGGATGAAACAGTATAAACCACTTTGGTGCTTCCTTGCTCGGCCTCGTACTCCATGGCTAAACCAGGCAGGTTTTTATTGATATACTGAAATTCATTGTTGACAGGTACAAGATCCTTTGTAAAATAAACGGTGAAAGTAGTACCGTCGCTTAACTTTCCAATTGCTTTTTGGCAATTATAAGTGGCTATTGTTTTAAATTCATTCTCAATAGAGTAGGTAACATTCTCGTACTTTTTATTCCTGCTTTTCCAGTCATTGGCAGTAAGATTGATCATGTATTTTTGATCTCCGTAATCCTTTAAAATGGTAACTGCACCCGTTTTTCCATCAATAATGGTAGATTGAGTGCCCAGGGAACTGATGAGGTCCGAACGGCTGGCGTTTCCCTTCAGGTAAACGACATTGGTTGCCCCGTCCATCATTGCCGCAGCAGAAGGCTTATCATTACTGGTGTTGATAACAACATCGTAATAAATAGTTCCTTCGGTAAGCTTCCTTTGCCCCCAAACAGCCATGCTCAGCATACCTCCCAGCAAAAATGTCAATCCTATTCTTTTCATGTCAGTCAATTATGTGGTTTAGACGCAACACAGCACCCAAACAGTTGCGTACAGAAAATTTAAAACCGGTTTACACCCAAATATTTACATGGTGCTATTTTAAAAGACAAAAATACAATTATTCGCCTGGCTTCAGCAGTATCTGCTCATTAAATCCTGGTGATCTTTTACCTCATATTTCATCATTTTACCTTAATTTCGGCGAAAATAAAATAGGTAATGGCTGAGAAGATATTAATGCCCCGTTTGAGTGATACCATGACTGAAGGGGTGATTGCAGACTGGCATAAAAAAGTGGGCGATCCTGTTAAAAAAGGCGATTTATTAGCAGAGATTGAAACAGATAAAGCCACCATGGAGCTGGAAAGCTACAAAGATGGTGTTATTTTATACCTGGGGGCTCCCAAAGGCTCTAAGTTACAGGTAGATGACCTTTTAGCAATTGTGGGTGAAGCCGGGGAAGATATTTCAGGCCTTGTTGGCGGAAATAACGGTACAGCAGCGCCGGAGGCGGCCCCTAAGAAGGAAGCAGCCCCACAGGCAGCAACACCTGAAGCACCAACACCGAAAGCAGCAACGGCTGCTGCGGATGTATCCAAAATGGAAGAAGTGGTACTGATGCCCCGGTTGAGCGATACGATGACCGAAGGCGTTATTGCCAGCTGGGCTAAAAATGTAGGCGATCCGGTTAAAAAGGGAGATCTGCTGGCAGAGATTGAAACGGATAAAGCCACCATGGAGCTGGAAAGCTACAAAAACGGGACGTTATTGTACCAGGGCGCCAAAAAAGGAGAAAAAATACAGGTGAATGACCTGCTTTGTATTATAGGAGATGCATCAAAAGTAGATGTGAATGCTATTGTAGCGGCTGTAAAAGGCGGCGGAGCTGCGCCGGCAGACGAAGCGGAAGCGGCCGGAAATGAAGCACAGCAACCTGCAGCACCTGAAGCAGCACCCGAAGCGGCTACTGCCGGCGCGCAGCCGGTTACGGCTTCTGACGGGCGCATCAAAGCATCACCCCTGGCAAAAAAACTGGCCGCTGAAAAAGGAATTGACCTGAGCCAAGTGCAGGGAAGTGGAGATAACGGTCGTATCATTAAATCGGATATTGATAATTATCAGCCCGGTACGGCGGCTCCTGCTAAACAGGAAACAGCTCAGCCTGGTGTAGTTGCGGCGGCACCGGCCGGACAGGTTAGCTTTGAAGATGTTCCGGTTTCGCAGATGCGGAAAACAATTGCCCGCAGATTATCAGAAGTGAAATTTTCAGCTCCAGAGATCTACCTTACCATGGAGATCGACATGGATAAAGCGGTTGCCAGCCGCGCAGGGCTGAATGAAGTATCGCCTAATAAGATCTCTTTTAATGACCTGGTTATAAAAGCGTGTGCCCTTGCATTAAAGCAACACCCGGCGATCAACAGCAGCTGGATGGGTGAAACGATCCGTGTCAATCATCATGTGGATATCGGAGTTGCGGTAGCGGTAGACCAGGGGCTGTTAGTACCTGTAGTACGCTTTGCCGATACCAAATCCCTGTCGCAGATTGCAGGAGAGGTAAAAGAACTGGCACAACGTGCTAAAAACAAAAAATTAACGCCGCAGGAATGGGAAGGGAATACGTTCACCGTATCCAACCTGGGAATGTTTGGAATAGAAGAGTTTACGGCAATTATTAACCCCCCGGCCTCCTGTATCCTGGCAGTGGGTGCCATCAGCCAGGTCCCTGTGGTACGCAATGGTCAGATTACTATAGGTAATATTATGAAAGTGACGCTTACCTGTGACCACCGCGTTGCTGATGGCGCTGTAGGCGCCGCATTCCTTCAGACTTTGAAAAGTTTACTGGAAGAGCCGTTAAGAATGTTGGTTTAATTATAAAAAATCGAAATGGATTTGCAGGCTGCAACCTTTTAAGGAGCAGCCTGTTCTATTATAAGAGCATCAATCATTAAAATGAGTAAAAAAACAATCGTATTGGGTGCATCTGAAAACCCTGCACGTTACAGCAATATGGCAGTAAAACGGCTGCGTGCCCATCATCATGAAGTGGTAGCTATCGGCAAAAAAGCAGGTCAGATTGAAGACGTGCCTGTTCAGGATAAAAAGACGGATGAAGATGCGGTAGACACAGTTACGATCTATCTGAACCGCGAACATCAGAAACAGTATGAAGCGTATATTTTGGGCTTACATCCTAAAAGGATCATTTTTAACCCGGGAGCAGAGAACGAAGTATTGGCGGAGAAAGCGAAAGCACAGGGTATTGAACCTGTTGAGGCTTGTACGCTGGTGTTATTATCGACCAACCAATTTTAAAGAATCCTGTTGAAATTTTCAGTATGAAGAAAATCATTTTTGCCGCATGTATTTTGTTTTTTACGCAAATGAGTTTGTCTGCGCAGGTATTAAAACCCGAAGATGCAGACAGTAAGGTTGCCTTTGTCA
>DASVMC010000496.1:0-2452 GCA_036384555.1 Niabella sp.
TCACCATAGTTCTCAAAGCTTTTTCCTTTATTCCATTCTGCCACACCCCTATCCAGTTCCGGATGACCGGCACCCAAGATGCGCAGCCAACCGTCATTAACCAGTATACCGCCCGTTTCATAAATAATAGCCCCCATAGGTGAACGGGTGGTAATTTGAGCATGCACTAATTCCTGCGCTGCACGTGCTTTGTCTGCCTCAAGGATCCGGTAAGTATTTTTTGCAGCAGCCATCCATTCTTTTACCAGCTCCCACCCGGGCTCTTCTGTGTTGATCAGCTCTTCCAGTTGTTTCATTCGATCATTTTAAGTGCACAAAGTATCAGAAAATAGCCAGATTAAAAAGTATTGCCCCCATTGAATGATCCTGAGCACCAGTTTACATGCCGGCAGCATTTAGCACGTCCGGATATTTAACGCTCATCACTGCCGGTGTTTACATCAGCAGCCTGAAACGGTGTATTGCTTTACAATTATATTGTCTTGGTACGGCAGGCAGGGATACCACAGGGAAAAAATCCGCTTTTTACGGCTTTTGATACCCGATAAAAAATAAGCGTTTAAACGGAAACAATACCTTCCCGTCTTTTTGTTGCAGGTAGATCCTCTGGATCCCTTCCAACACTTTTTCTTCAAATAAAATCCTGGTCGCGGCGTCCGGGATCCCCTCCAGATAGGGCTTCAGTCTTGTACTGCGGATCATTTCCAATATAGCGGTATGGTCTTGCATTACATGTATATAGTCCGTTTGCCACATCTCAACCGGGTGAAATAATACAGCCAGCAGATCATAATATTGCACCGCTGAAAGCACGGTTAATAGCGTTTTTACCCTTTCTCTTATTTCCTTGTATCCTGTTTTGTCCAGCGCATCTTCAATCGCCTGTTCTACCGGCATATCAAACACTAAAGGCAGCTGTATTGCCAATGCGCCACCGGGATTCAGTATATTTTCAAATTTCGTCAATAAATGTGCATGACCAGGTATCCACTGGATGGCTGCGTTTGAAAAAACGACATCATACCTTCCCGGGATCTCTTCCGTTCCGGCATCTGCCAATATCCATTCCTGGTCAGGATAATCTTTCCGGGCCTTTGCAATCATTGCATCAGACTGATCCAGGCCGGTCACTTTAGCAAGTGGCCATCGCTGCTTCAGCATTTGGGTACTGTTGCCCGGGCCACATCCAATGTCAATAACGGATCCCGGCGCTTCTATACGGATCCTTGCGATCAGGTCAATGGATGGCTGAATACGCTCTTTGTCAAATTTCAGGTATAAATCGGGATCCCAATCTTTCTTATTCATACTATTTTTTTAGCGCCTGTAAAAGCTGCAAAGTATAAAAGCCATAAATGGATACCTGCAGTTTCCAAAAAACAAAATGCGGCGGCAGTACGCTTCAATTTATCATTAAGATTACCGTGCTGTCACAATCCTGTTCTGCAAATTTATACGGCGGAGATAAGCGGTAGCTGATCCAATTATAACCAGCTCCTCTTATAAAACAGCAATTCCTATTCTTTATCTTTAACGGATTTCCACTGCTCAAATTTATGGCGCAATGCTTCAACGGCATTTACCGTTTCATTTGTGCCATATATTACCAGGTTCAGGTAAGGATGATCTGCCGGATCTCCGGGCCGGGCTACTGTTAAAAAAGCGCTGGCGGCTTTACGCGGGCCGCATCGCTTATCTCCTCCTAATTCCGCGCCGGCCTCCATTGCCAGCATTAATACCTCTTCAATTGGTAACCCTTTTTTCTGCGCCTTAATTGCAGCATGCAGCACCGCTTTCAGTTCTTCCGGATCAGCCAACGTATTACCTTGTACTGAAATACCTTTTGCCACCAAAGTTCCTTTATTGGGTGTGGTTTTCGTACCAGTATAGGTAACAGGATGCTCCGGGGAGTTGGCACATATAATTGCATACTGCTGTTCTTCAGGATCAAATTCCGGGTCTTTTATTGCAGCTAAAATTGCATCGGGCGCCGCGTCTGCCAGGATCATTTGCAATCCTTTAGACCGGGCCCTGTTATTACTCATCGCCTGTACTACAATAGCCCCTTTTCCGGGAGCTATTGCACCAATACCGTACACACTATAAGTACAGGATGCGCCGGCAATGCCAATCGTTTTTGTACGGGGGTCAATGATAATAATAGACCAGGTGGCGTGACCGTACCCAACAAATAGCCACAATAATAAAACCGTTAACAGACCACGCTTTATTTTTTTATTGATAATTGCTTGCTTCATTTTACCTATTTAATCTATTCTAAAGAAGAACCTGAAATACGATATCCATTTATAAAAATACCGGGATCTTATCAATTGATACAAAGCAGGGCCGCAGCCACCACCCCTGCCGTTTCCGAACGCAGCCGCGTTGTACCCAATGTTACTGCTTTATATTCCTTTTCCAGAGCCAGGCCGATTTCATCAGTGGTAAA
>DASVMC010000497.1:0-1661 GCA_036384555.1 Niabella sp.
ATAAAGTTTTTTCTGCTATCAATGTGGCGGGACTGGCAGTCAGTATCGCTGCTGGCATAACGATCCTTCTTTTTGTTGCTTATGAAAAAAGTTTTGATGATTTCCATTCCGGTGATATTTACAGGCTCAATGAGGTACAAAAACATGAAGGCATGGCTTCCGCACAAAAAGTAGCCTTATCGATGTTCCCGATGGCGCCTACTTTGAAAAGTGAGTTTCCTGAAATTACCGATTTCGCAAGGGTGCAGCGTCGTCAAAAGTATCAGGCAACTTATGAAGACAAACGGCTTTGGCTTCAGCAGGTGTTTTTTACGGATTCCACTTTTTTTCAGATGTTTAATTTTAAACTGGTACGGGGAGACCGGGGAAAGATATTAGATCAGCCTAATACGGCTGTAATTACGGTCTCCACTGCACAAAAACTGTTTGGAGGACAGGATCCTGTAGGAAAAACTATTATGCATTATGCGGGGGATACTACCCATTTTATGGTAGCCGGTGTTGTACTGGATCCGCCCGCAAATTCTCATATGCAGTTTGATGCCCTGTTTTCATTCGGCACCAGCTATAAACTCAATATGATGAATAACTGGGGCGGTAATGGTTGGATTACCTATTTTAAGCTGGCACCACATACTAACGTTGCCGCCCTGGAAAAAAAGTTTCCGGCTTTTCTGAAAAACCACCTGACCCAAAATGATAACTGGAAAAATTATGAATTATTTCTTTCCCCGTTGAAAGAGCTTCATGCAAAGACGACAGATATTGAGTTGGATAGTATCAATTACCGGAAATTTGATGAAAAGTATACCAACCTGTTTTTCCTGATCGCTGTGATAGTAATGGCGATTGCATGTATCAATTTTATGAATCTTTCAACAGCCCGCTCGGCAGAACGGGCACGGGAAGTTGGTATACGAAAAACATCAGGAGCAAGCCGCTGGGGGCTGGGTCTTCAATTTATTATAGAGTCAGTGATGCTGGCGCTTCTGGCGTTGATTATTGCGGCCGCGCTGGTAAAATGCCTGCTGCCTTTTATTAACCGGTTGATCGAAAGAGACCTCCGGCTGGACCTTTTCAATATCCGGGTACTGCTGCTGTTGCTGACCGGGGCTATAGGCGTTGGGATATTTGCTGGTTTATATCCGTCCGTTTATTTATCTTCTTTTTTACCGGCCAGAGTATTAAAAGGATCAGTACAAACGGGCAAAAACAAAGCGTCGCTTCGGAATATTCTTGTTGTAGTACAATTTGCCTGTGCCATTTTCCTCATTATTGTTACGGTCTTTGCTGTAAGGCAATTGCGGTATATGCAGCACCGTGATCCGGGGTTTAACCGGGACCAGGTACTGTCTATCCCGCTTAACGGTGTTACGTATAAAAGTTATGATGTAATCAAACAGGAGCTGCTGAACAACAGCCACATTACCGGTGTAACAGGCGCGCAGGACGAATTGGGCGGACATCTTGATCAGTCTTCCGTTGAGTTTCTTGCTTCCGGAGCACCTTTGCGCCAGGTAAGCGCAACACGGCTGATTGTTGATCATGATTATCTGGACCTCTATAAAATATCGCTTGTGGCAGGCCACAATTTTTCGGCGGATCCTGTACAACGGGGCAAAGAATATATAATTAATGAAACCCTGGCTAATGCATTATTA
>DASVMC010000498.1:0-2956 GCA_036384555.1 Niabella sp.
GAGATCATCAGCGACGGAAAGGAAATGCTGGAAAAAGCCGGGGTAAAGGATGTTTACGGCTTCGACAATGACGGCGTTATGGGGCAGGGCATCCACGAAATGGGAACCGCCCGTATGGGCCATGATCCCGAAAATTCCGTGCTGAATAAATGGAACCAGGTATGGGACGCCCCCAATGTGTTTGTAACCGACGGATCTTTTATGACATCTGCGGGTTGTGTGAACCCATCGCTGACCTATATGGCATTTACGGCGCGCGCGGTAGATCACGCTGTTGATGAACTAAAAAAACAAAACCTCTGAGCAGGTTTGAAGATCATTAAAAATTGCAGAACTATGAACAGAAGAGAAGCGTTAACGGCTGTTTCCGTTTTATTGGGGGGCACACTGGTGGGTGCGGAAGCCTTTTTATCGGGCTGCAAAACTGCTCCCAAAACCGGTTTGCTTACCGCAGCGGATATTGCATTGCTGGATGAGGTCGGTGAAACCATTATCCCCGCCACTCCGGATTCGGGAGGAGCAAAAGCAGCACACATCGGAGCTTTTATACAAACGATGGTAACTGATTGTTACACCCCTGCAGAGCAGCAGGCATTTACGGACGGCCTCGGCCAGCTGAAGAAGTCCTGTAAAGAGCAGTACAATACCTCGTTCGAAAAACTATCTCCTGCTGATAAAACCGCATTTCTTACAGCGCTCTATAACACCGCCAAACTATATATAAGCACGGACGCCTATAAGAACGCAAAAGTGTTGTTTGATCAACAGCAGGAGGAACAGGTAAAAACGGCTGCTGCCAGGAACGATTTCGGAGCTTCCTATCTGCGGGAAAATTATCCTCCGCACTATTTTACCATGATACGCCAGCTGACACTCTGGGGTTATTTCAGTTCAGATATCGGGATGACCAGGGCTTTGCGTTATGTGGAAACGCCCGGCCGTTATGATGGAAATTATCCGTACAAAAAAGGGGATAAAGCCTGGGCAATGTAAGCCTGTATGCAGGTAAAATTGCAAGGGCATAAACGCACATAAAGGGCTGTTGCCGTATTGTATGCATCGGCGTTTGGTAAAAAGCTCCATTGATTGGATATTCCGGAGAAAGCACCACAATGCTTTGGTCCGTGCTGTTTTGAACCTCCGCGTGCAACGGAATTGTTATACCCGCATAAGATCTGCTTTCCAGTGCTGGATCATCTGTTTGATGGTCTTAGGTGGAAGATTTTCCTTGATCGTTTTATGAATCAGCGGAACGAGTTCCTCATCCGATGCAAAGCGTAAGGCTGCAATCTGGCCGAAGGATAATTGCGCTTCCAGCGGCTCAAAATCTTTCCCGGTAAGCATAGAATATTTATGCCGCATTTCCAGCCGTACCAGGCGATCTTGTAATAACAATGCATAGTGTTGCCGGGTCATGTATGAAAGCCAGGCAACGAGCAATAGCAGAAAAGCTATAAAAATCCATACTTCTCTTAAAGCTTCACTGGTGAAAATACGGTAAACCGCAAAACCCTCCAGGATCAGGAATACCGGATAAAAAATGAAATGATGAGGCGGATAGTACCGGATGTGATTTTTAAATTGCTGCGCTTCCATATTAAAAAACTTTACTTGAGCAAAGTAAACACAGATAGAAGAATAAAAGATACTGCTTTAATAAAAAATTAACAATAGCGGATCCGGATACTGGCTGTAGCTTATTATTTTTGTACTGTAATAAAAATAATTACAGTAATGATCAACGGACGTTTTGCAACTGCAATCCATATTTTAACGCTTTTGAGCAGGGAAGCAGGCATATCGTCGGCTTATATAGCATCCAGTATTAATATTAATCCGGTATTGGTGCGCAAAGAGATAGGCGTTTTAAAAGAAGCAGGGTTTGTGCAGACCCAGGAAGGAAAGAACGGGGGAAATATGCTGGCTGCAGCACCTTCCGGCATCCGGTTATCAGATCTTTACCTGGTAATTTATAAAGAGGGCTTATTTGCTCATTCAAAGAACCTGCCCAACCAGCAATGCAGCGTTGGCAAAAAAATTACCGGTATTATGGGGCAAATTAACAAAGAAGCGGAGCGGGCATTATTGAAACGTTTGCACTCAATCTCTATTCAGGATCTGGTAGACCAGGTGTAGTTTTTTCTTCTTAACTGTAATAAAAAATAATACATTATATTTTTACTATAAAATCAAAAAACAATGAAAATCGTACTGATCGGCGCTACAGGCTTTGTAGGAAGCGCTATTTTAAAGGAAGCATTACAAAGAGGTCACCAGGTAATCGCTTTGGCACGAGATACTTCAAAGATCCGGATATCTGATCCGGGTCTGACATTAAAAAACCTGGATGTAGCCGATACCGCGGCATTAGCAGCAGCTATTAAGGGTAACGACGTTGTGATCAGTGCTTTTAATGCAGGCTGGGGCAACCCGGACCTTTATACTGATTTTCTTACAGGGTCAAAAGCGATAGAAGCAGCTACTGCAGCTTCGGGTGTTAAACGCCTGATTGTGATCGGTGGTGCAGGTAGCCTTGAAGTGAACGGGCAACAGCTGGTGGATAGTCCTGCTTTTCCTGAACAATTTAAGGCAGGCGCAACCGCAGCCAGGGATTATCTTGCAGTTCTTAAAGAGAACCGGTTGCTGGATTGGACTTTCTTTAGTCCGGCTATTGAAATGGGCCCGCATGTACAGACCGGCCGTACCGGTAAATATCGTTTAGGGAATGATAACCCTGTAGTGGATACCAATGGCAAAAGTGTTTTATCTGTAGAAGACCTGGCAGTGGTGATCCTTGATGAAGCGGAGAGCGGGCAACATATTCACCGGCGTTTTACAGCAGGGTATTGATCCGGTAAGACCAGGGCTTTTGATTTGTAAGGGAAGCAAAAAAAAACTTTCCTGGTCCGGCCGCAAGTTCTGAAAGAGCTGTTATTGACCAGCGGGCAGGCGGAGC
>DASVMC010000499.1:0-5411 GCA_036384555.1 Niabella sp.
CTTATAGGGCTGATCTTTTAAATTTTCCAGTTTATATTCAACATCATAACCACCGGCTGAATAAGAGACTTTTAGGGTTGTTGCTTTAAAGTCCTCTGACCTAAAGTTACCATCCTTGGCAACGTTTTTATCTTTATTGCAGGAAACGAAAAACAGAAAAGGTAACAGTAAAAGGGCAATGCTTCTAAAAATGAATTTCATAGGAAAATTTCTTATTAGTGTGATTAACAGGATTACTTTCTGCAAGCAACAACTATTATGCCAAATGGATCATTTTTTTAACCGGTGTGGGCCTGTAGCCTGCATCAGGAACTGCAATGATAACCTCCGTCGTTGGCGTTGAAAACACCACAGTTCCAGTTTGATGATCCGGCAAATATCGGGTACGATCATAACCTGTATTATACAGGACTTAAAGCGGCTGGTGATGCAAATGCAGTTACAGCAGATCCTTTATTACGGGCAGCGGGTACAGGAGCTGATGGCAGGAGCACACTGCAGGGCTATCAGCTGAAGGCCGGTTCTCCTGCTATTGCATCCGGGGTTTCCTTTTTATAGCCGGATCTTTTTGAAGATGCCATTGGGTAAAGATCAATACTTATAGCCGGTTATTCAGGCGTAAGCCTTCCGGGAAAAAGCAAACAATTTACCGGCTATCGCTGAGGCTAAAGGAAATAAACCGATCTTTAATAAACAGTTAAGGCCGTCGAAAGACGGCACACCTGTATTTATTATAACGATCAAACGAAAAACAGACAAGGTACTAATGATACAGATTGCCGGTGTTTTCAGAAGACAGGTATTTTTTTTTCTGCTATTGCCCATCTGGGCGCACTCAGCAACAGCGCCGCTGCTTCCTGTGAACCTGCGGGTAGAATACCTTGAAGCGCCATTGGGACTGGATTGCCCCAGCCCGCGTTTCAGCTGGATATTGAAAACTACAAAAGAGGGATTGTATGGTCAGAAACAAACAGCCTACCGGATACTTGTAGCCAGCACCTTAAAAAAACTCAGTGCGGATATCGGTGATATCTGGGATTCCGGATGGAAAGCCTCGGCGCAGATGAATCAGATTGATTACAAAGGAGAACGGTTGCTGTCGGACCGCAGGTATTACTGGAAGGTGGAGATTAAAGATGAAACAGGTGCCGTTTCAGGCTGGAGCGAAAATGCCAGCTGGCATACCGGTATTATAGATCCCGGTGACTGGAAGGCAGAATGGATCGGGTCTGACGTGCTCTTTGATCCGACGCAGGCCGACTGTAATATTCCGGACCCATGGCTTCGGAAATCGTTTTCCCTGTCCCGGCTTCCTGCTCAGGCAATGCTGTTTATTGCTTCTGTTGGTTTCCATGAACTGTATGTTAATGGAAAGCGGGTGGGCGATGATGTAATGCCCACTGCCGTGACCGATCATACAAAAAGAGCCCGGTACGTTGCATATGATATTGCTCCCTATCTGGTCAACGGCAAAAATGTGATCGCCATCTGGCTGGGTACCTCCTGGTCCATACACGGGCCATATGTGATTAAAGACCGTCCCAATACGCCCATTGTAGCAGCACAGGTGCAGTTTTACGGGTATGTGGATGCCAAAACACCGGCACAGCCTTTTGCCACGATCAGAACAAATGCAACGTGGAAAGTAAAAAGCAGTCCCAACCGGTTATTAGGGGTCTGGAATTCAAACAGGATGGGAGGTGAGATCTGGAACGCCAACCTGGAAGAACCGGGCTGGAATACGCCACAATATAATGACGGAAACTGGAAACCCGTTACCTGTTATAAGCCAAAATTACAGGTATCTGCACAGCAGGTAGAGCGGAATAAACTCTTTGACAAGATCAGCCCCGTTGCAATAGAGAAAATTAGCGACAGTGTTTACAGGGTTGATATGGGCGTCAATTTTGCGGGCTGGGTGGCCATTGACCTGGAAGGAAAGCCGGGGCAAAGAGCTGATCTGCTCTTTTCGGAACGGGAAAATATGGAAATGACCTTCGGTTTGCATAGTGCCTATATTTTTGACAGAACAGGAAAAGGAACGTTCAGGAACCGGTTTAACTATAACTCCGGCAGGTGGATTACAATAAAAGGAGTAACAAAAGCGCCCCAGGTCAAAGATATCAATGCCTGGCTGGTGCGCACTGCTTATAAGAATGCGGCAACGTTCAGCTGTTCTGATAGTTTACAGAACTGGATTTATAACACCGTACGCTGGACCTATGAGAATTTATCAATTGGAGGATTTATTGTGGACTGCCCACAGCGGGAACGGTTAGGATATGGAGGAGATGCACACGCCACGTGCGAAACAGGAATGATGAATTTTCATACAGCAGCCCTTTATACCAAATGGATGGAAGACTGGAGGGATGTGAGCGGAACAGAATCAATAGTGGGCAATATGTATGACACCACCTTTGCGCGCAAAAAAGTAATGAGCGGCCGTTTTTTAAAGAATGGTATTTTGCCGCATACTGCCCCTACCTATATGGGAGGCGGAGGACCGGCATGGGGAGGCATTGTAGTGACCCTGCCCTGGTATTTTTACCGGCAATATGGCGATGAAACCATCCTGAGAAAGAATTTTAAGCTTATTAAAGACTGGCTGGCCTTTCTTGACGGAAATACAAAGGAGGGCGTTTTACAACGCTTTGGAGGGAACTGGGATTTTCTGGGAGATTGGCTTTGGCCGGGAGCAACAGCTGAAGGGATGAACAATAATACCCCCCAGAATTTATGTTTTAATAATCTGTACCGGATCTATAACCTCCGTACAGCAGCAAAGATCGCCGATCATATAGGAGCAAAAGAATGGGCTCAAAAATGGAAAGCACAGGCCGATTTTTCCAGTCGCGTTATTCATAAGAAATTTTTTAATGAAGCCGATTCCTCCTACGCAGATGGCTCTATGAGCAACCTTACAGCAGCGCTGCTGGCAGAAGCGGTTCCCGATTCCTGTAAAGAAAAAGTATGGAAACGGCTGGAAAACGAAATACTGGTGCGCAGAAAAGGACATATACATGTTGGAATAACCGCCGGAGCGCTGTTATTCAAGCTGCTGAGGGAACATAACCGGCAGGACCTGCTATTTACAATGACGTCAAAACAGGATTATCCCGGTTGGGGATATATGAAAAATAATGGGGCTACTACCATCTGGGAAATGTGGGAAAAAGAGTTACCCGGTCATTCATTGCTGCACAGTTCTTTTGTATATCCGGGCGCCTGGTATATGGACGGACTGGCCGGAATAAAAGCAGATAAGCCGGGATATGAACGGTTTATTATTGAACCTCCCCGCATCCCTGCATCAGCATTGAGTTGGGTAAAAGCTTCTTTTGAGTCGCCGGTAGGGCTTATTAAAAGTAACTGGAGCAGAGCAGACGGAAGATTGAAACTGAATTTGTTAGTCCCGCCTAATAGTACGGCATTATTAAAGATCGCAGACAAAGACGGCCTGTTGATCAATGAAAAGCAGGGGATGATCCGTATTGTTGAAAAAAATGAGCAAACCACGGTTTACGAATTGCAGCCGGGGGCCTATAATTTTTAAGAACTGGAACTGCAGCTGACCAATATCCTGAACCGGCTTGTAAAAGAGAACTTAATCGGTTACCATAGAAGGTTTGGAAACGACCGGTCCGTCCGCTGTCAGCCTTCGCCCCATGAAACAAAACGGTACACATAAAAATGCTGAACGGGAAAGCCAATAGCAAAAACAGCTATCTGCTTACAATGTACTTTGATGCGGGAAAAGATGGTTTTGCAGGGCACCGGGAAGCGATGCATGTGAACGTTATTGCTAAAAGCAAAATTGAAGTAGATGGAGATCTGAATGACTGGAGCGGGGTGATCCCTACAATACCATCAGAAATGGTTCCTGCGGAAGGTCGGCCACCAGACAAAGGACTCATTACGGGCATTAGTGGCAGCCTTCAATAAAACAATAAAGGAATAATGGCGCAATAAAGAATTTGCAGGAAAAGAGGTTGACGCCGGGTTTACATATAAAAGACATTAAACCGGTGACCATCCGGATCGGCGAACAGGAACCCATAATAGCCTTCACCAAATGTTTCCGGAGCGGAAAGTATCTTTCCTCCGGCTTTTGTAACCTCTGTTGCCCAATGATCTACCTGTTCTTTGCTTTCAGCAGAGAGCGTGAACAATATTTCAGCTGCGGCATGCGCATCTGCTATCGCTATTTTCATATTGGATTGTAGTATGGCCTTTAAAAAAAAATGTATTATAAATTGATTTTCTCCAACAATAAAACTTGTCAGTTGCTCATTGGGAGCACCATTTTGTTTAAAGCCCAGATCTGTATAGAATTTTGTTGTCCGCTTTAAATCATCCACGGCCAGATTGGCCCAAATCATTTTTGAATGCATAGCTCTTGTTTTTTACAAAGTTATTTACTGCTTCCGGCGTTTTTACATTGCAAAAACGACATAGTATGGGGGTGTTTGAGACAATATTTGGTACTGTGTTTTGCAAATATATGGCGCAGGCCCGTTTTCTGCGTAGGTACAGCAGCAGGCCTGCCGGATCAAAAGTCAGCATAAATGATTCATTATAATTAGAGCTGCCGGGTAAATTCCGGTAAGTTATATCAATAGCTGACCTGCTGTATAATGGCAGCAGGGAAGACCGGGGTCACAATTTGAATAATCTCGGAAAATGCCCTTAAATTTAAGCCTCGAATCTGTTCATTCTAATGCTTGTACATGGATTTAATGATTCTTCTGGGTGCGATCCTGTTATTAGTGGTATTGATTGGCGTTTTTAAAATTAATGCTTTTCTTTCTTTTCTTTTTGTATCCGTTATCGCCGGGTTGTGTTTGGGTGTGCCGCTGGATAAAATAACCCAATCCGTAGAAAAAGGAATGGGGGATATACTGGGCAGTAATGTAGTAATCATTATTGCCGGCGCCATGCTGGGAAAGTTAATTGCAGATACTGGGGCCGCGCAACAGGTGGCAACGGCTATCGTAAATAAGACGGGGATCAAAAAAGTGCATTGGGGGGTAGCCCTGGTGGGCTTTATTGTAGGAATCCCGCTTTTTTATAATACAGGCTTTGTGCTGCTGGTGCCGCTTATTTTTTCGATGGTGTATCAATATCGCCTGCCGGCAGTGGCAACCGGAATTTCCATGCTGGCGGCACTTTCTGTGGCACATGGTTTTTTGCCGCCGCATCCATCTCCTGCTGCATTGGTCTCGCAGTTTCATGCGGACCTTGGTAAAACATTATTGTACGGAATTGTAGTAGCTATTCCGGCAATTGTTCTTGCTGGTCCCGTTTTCTCAAGGGCCTTATTAAAAATCCCGTCTGCACCATTGGAAGCATTCCGGCCACAGGAAATTGCAAAAGAAGACCTCCCGGGCACTTTCAGCAGTTTTTTTGTC
>DASVMC010000500.1:0-3022 GCA_036384555.1 Niabella sp.
TGGTGTAATGTCATTGTCGCCATACTCACCAAACCAGATCTTTATTTCATGTGCCTGGTCTTTAACTCCGGCTGGTTTTGTTTCGATCCAGATCGCATGTGCCCAGGCTGCCCGGGCAACAAACAAAATCAGCACCAATGCTATAAATTTCCTTATGATCATAATCCGCTTTTTTTACAAAAGTAAATGTGCCGGATCCCTGTTGTTTACAGATTACGGAAAACGATTTACGATAAACGAAATATTATCCATCGGGCTTTAAAGTATAGTTGTATTGTAAAATCAATGGGATTACCAAAGAATGCCGGCTACACCTTTACTGTGTAAAAAGTATAACACAAACGGAGCAGCGTTTCAGAGCCATAAAAAAACGCGAAGCGCTGTGCCCCGCGTTCAAAAAATTCAATCAACATCTATTATACCTGAAAATCCCACCATTTCTGATCGGATTGTGCGGAAGCCACTACATTATCAATAAATGCCATTCCACGCACCCCGTCATCTACAGAAGGAAAATCCAGACTTTCCTTCGATGGGGTTTCGTTATTCAGTCTGGCACGCAAGGTCTGCGCAAAATTCTTATAGTGGTTTGCAAAAGCTTCCAGGTATCCCTCAGGATGCCCCGCAGGTGTTCTTGTATTATGTTTTGCATAATCGCCCATATATCCGCTTCCGGTACGGTACATTTGTGTAGGCGCATCCAGCCATTTCACCAGCATTGTATTGGGTTCCTGCTGATGCCATTCCAGACCGCCCTTTTCTCCGTATACTTTTATTTTTAAAGCATTTTCTTCACCCGCCGCTACCTGGCTGGCGATCAGTACTCCTGAAGCACCATTATCAAACTTCAATAATAAGGCGCCGTCATCATCCAGTCTGCGCCCCTCAACGATCGTATTCAGATCTGCACAGATCTTAGAGATCTTTAACCCGGTAATATATTCAGCAAGATTAGCCGCGTGTGTACCGATATCGCCCATGCAGCCGCTTTTGCCGCTTTTCTTAGGATCGGTCCGCCAGGCAGCCTGTGCATTCCCTTCACGTTCGGTCAACCGGCTCAGCCAGCCCTGCGGATATTCAACATATACTTTCCTTATTTTTCCAAAAGCCCCTTCGGCTACCATCTGACGTGCCTGTTTCACCATGGGGTACCCCGTATACGTGTGCGTAAGACAAAGCAATAAACCGGTATCCTTTACTTTTTGCTGCAATTGTTTTGCTTCATCCAGACTGAACACCATCGGTTTTTCAATCACTACATGAAAGCCGTTCTCCAAAGCCATCATTGCCGGCGCAAAGTGTACAAAATTCGGGGTCACGATCGATACAAAGTGCATCCGCTCATCTTCCGGTAACTCCCGTTCTTTTTTGATCATCTCTTCATAGCTTGTATAAATGCGCTCTTCAGGCAGGTATAATATCCTGCCGGATTCCCTGGCAATATCAGGATGTTCGCTCAAAGCACCACAGCACAGTTCAATCTGTCCATCCATATTTAAAGCCAGGCGGTGTACGGCGCCAATAAAAGCATCTTTACCGCCGCCAATCATCCCCACCCGCAATTTTTCTCTTTTCATATAGTAATTTTTAGTTAAAAAGAATGGTTACGAATATACATATTTCTCCCTAAACAACAGCTTTCCCTCTTAGCCGCAGGATGCCTGACCGGCTTTATTGCCAGGGATATTGTTCCCTCATTCCCTGAAAAATGGCTGCTACCGTAAATCTTTTTTACACCACTAAAAAAAAAGCCATATTGCAATGGAATTTCTTAAAAAATGAAGACGCTTTTAGCTACTGCTCTTGTTTGTATTTTACTGACAGCATGTGAACGATCAAAAAAAGAAAACACCAACATTCAGCCGGCAACTGCAGATACTACTGCCGTAACAGCACCACCCCCCGCCCCGCCGGAGCCGCCGTCCCTTACCTATTCTTTTGTGAAAAAGAAAGCATGGCAATCAATGAAAGACAGCTTTCCGGGCGCTGCGCATCTCGATATCCTGATTGCAATTAACAGAACGGATTCCGGCCATATCCGCAACCTGGATAGTATTCTGGTGCCAAGTGATTATTCACTGCCTTTAACAGCCTACCTTCCCTTTCCTACAGAGGCCGCCTTTTTAAATGAGATCCATAAAATTATCATATTCTCCATCCCTGCGCAAGCTTTTGCAGCATATGAGAACGGGAAGCTGGTATTAACAGGGCAAACCAACACCGGCCGGAAAGCAAAGCCGACGCCGCCCCGTTTGTATTTTACCAACTGGAAGGCACGGCAAACCATCAGTACCGTTAATGATGAATGGAAACTGAAATGGAATTTTAATATACACAATACCTGGGGGATCGGGTTTCACGAATACGGACTGCCGGGTTATCCTGCTTCTCACAGTTGTATGCGTTTACAGGAAAAAGATGCAAAATTCTTATATGACTGGGCCAATCAGTGGATCCTTAAAAACAATCAGTTGCTTGCCTGTGGAACGCCTGTGGTCGTTTATGGTACTTATCCCTTCGGGCAGCCGCGCCCCTGGTTCCGGCTGGTTACAGATCCTGCCGCGCTCACTCTTTCTGCAGATCTTCTGAAAAGCCACGTAGCACCTTATCTTCAGGAAATACTAAAAATGCAGCAACAAAGGGATTCGGTAACAGCAGGCATCTGAGCAATGCTCCGCTTCATCATCTCACGGAGCATCTTGTTAAAAAAAGGTACGGATTAAAAAAGCACTCAGGCAGTGAATTCTGGTTGCATTCATTTTAGAAATAGTCAACCTTCTCTATAAGCAGCTATGAGCATAAAGTTATGCTGCCAATAAGAGTCCATATATCATTTTCGGCAGAGCAGCCCGATCCTGCTGTGAGTGCGGTCATTTTTTCGCCGAAGTTTTTTTGACCATCTCTGAATCTGAAAAAAGGCTTCGTTTGTTACAGCGTTTAAACGGGAAAAAACCTGATTTAGGAACCTGATCGCGCGGGACACCGTTATTCTTTAAAGTCCCCAGCCTTCCAAAACTGGTGC
>DASVMC010000501.1:0-3579 GCA_036384555.1 Niabella sp.
CCAGATATAATAACGAGGCCCGGTTGTTACAAACCACATAATTGATCTCCTTTTGATTGCTTTCGGAAAAGACGGGTGCGGTAAGCAGCCACTCCGGAACCGAATCGCCTATATCTTTTTGGTAAAAGCTTTCTCCCTTGATTCCGTTAGGGAACCGGTTCATACTTTCCGGCCTGTTCTTAAGGTAAGGTAATATAAACCGGCTGACTGTATCATAATACCGGATCAGATTGCCCTTGGTATAACCTTCTGCGGGCCAGTAAACTTTTTGCTGATGTGTGAGTTTGACCTCCTGGCCGTTCACTTTTACTATTTGTTCCTGCGCTGCTTCTTTTGCAGCGGCGGCGCCGGTTTTGCTTTTCGCCTGTTTTTGCGGAGTGGTTTTTGACATACGAACCATTTTTGGAGTACTTACAACTTCTTTGGCCTGTTTATCTTCCCGTAGTCCCTCAAAGACCGGATGCCGGAATATACCTTCTTTGGTCAGTTCCGAATATTTAATAGCGCCTACAAGCTTAGGCCGTATCCAGGTGGCCGGCATATTGGTTTTAGGAACCGGGTCAAAAGGAACACTGGCGGTTACCAGGGGTTGCATCTTTTCATACAATTCTTTCAGGGTAGCCTCGTCAAAGCCTGTTCCGGTATGACCGGCATAGGTCAGGCGGCCTTCTTTATACCGGCCCAGGATCAGGGCACCGAATTTGCTACGGCTGCCTCTGGGGGCTGTGTAACCGGCAATGACTACTTCTTCTGTATTGTGGTATTTTATTTTCAGCCATTCGGTACTGCGGTAGCCTTCTGCGTAGGTGCTGTCTGCTTTTTTAGCGATCATCCCTTCCAGATCGGCTTTTACCAGCTCTTTAAAGAATCCTTTTCCATCTTCTAACACGTGATCACAGTATTGTACAACGGCATTTTGCTTCAGGGCCTTTTTCAGCAGCTCTTTTCTTTCCAGCAAAGGAAGCGATTCAGTACTATATCCGTTCAGGTATAAAAGATCAAATACGTGATAGATCAAAGGAGCATCCGGTTGCTCCTGGTAGTGCTGCAGTGTTTGGAAATCGGGCATACCTTTGTCGTTATAGGCAACAATTTCCCCATCCAGGATCATATCGTGCTTTTGCTCTTTTAAGGCTAAAGCAACCGGGGCATACCGTTCTTCAAAATTGAGCCCATTGCGGGAATATAAACGGAACGGGTTCTTTACTTCTGCGATGGCCCGGTATCCGTCCCACTTGATCTCGAAAGCCCAATCCTTATCTGAAAAAGGCTGGTTGTCTTTTTTCAGACTGGCCAGCATCGGTTTTATATACTGTGTAAATTTTCTGGTGCCGGTAAGGGCGGCTGCAGCTCTGTTTACGCCATGCCGGTTGTTAGTGTTTTTTTTTTCAGCCGCTTTATTTTTTACGGCTTTTGTTACTTTAGAGGTCTTTGCTGTAAATGCTTCCGCATCGTATTTTTTGGTAGTTGCAAATGCATCATTGTGTTTGATGAGTAACCAGGCATTATTGTCTCCGGTTGTTTTCATACGCACCAATGCAAATTCCCCCTTTAATTTTTTCCCATGCAGGATGAATTTAAGTGATCCGCTTTTCAGCGCTTCCAGTAATACGGCTTCTTCTTTCTTACGGGGCTGTTTTTGCAGGGCTTCATAAGTGCCTTCGTCCCAGATCTCTACTTCTCCGGCACCATAATTCCCTTTGGGAATGGTTCCTTCAAAACTGCGGTAATCATACGGGTGGTCCTCCACCATCATTGCCAGCCGCTTATCTGCCGGGTTCATAGATGGGCCTTTTGGTACTGCCCAGCTTTTTAAGACCCCTTCCATTTCCAGGCGGAAATCATAATGCAGCCGGCTGGCGGCATGGCGCTGTACTACAAACCGCAGCCGGGATCTGCCCTTGGATGCCACTGTTCCCCTGGGCTCCTGTGTCTGCTCAAAATTTCTTTTTTCCTTGTATTTTTTCAGGGTTGCCATAGCGGGTTATGAAATAGATGTTAGGAAATTTTTTTCTTTTTTGAAGCCGATTTTGAAGCCGATAAACTTGCTTTTAACTGCTCCATCAGATCCCGGCTCTTGCTGTATGCCACATGCATCTTTGAAGGTGCGGCTGTTTTTTTACCTTTTGCTTTGGATTGAATGATCTTCATCAAAGCCGCAGTGTAATCATCTTTATAAGCACTGATGTCAAATGGTTGTGCCAGCTGGGTAATTAACGTAACGGCCATTTTCAGTTCGGCGGGCTTTATGGTTTCTTTGGGAATCTTCAGTTCCTCCGTCTTCCTGATCTCCTGGCTGTACCTCATCCGCTGAAAAAGCAAGAGCTCATTATAAGGGCGCAGAACGCCCAATACCTCCTTACCACGCATTACGAAGGTACCCAGACCTGCCATCTCTGTCTTTGTTAACGCTTCCCGCAACAGGCTGTAAGCGGCTTCTCCTCCTTTCTGAGGTTCTGTATAATAAGGGTTCTCGAAATAAATAGAGTCGATCTCTTCAATTTTTACAAACTGATCAATCGTCAATAGCTGTGATTTTTCGGGACTGGCCTTTTCAAAGTCTGCATCTTCCAGCACAATATATTTACCGTCATAATTGTATCCTTTTACAATATTGTTCCAGGCTACTTCTTTACCGGTATGCTCATTGACCCTTTTAAACCGGATATTACTAAGGTCTTTTTTATCCAGCATATCCAGATCCAGACTACTTTCCTCAGTAGCTGTGTAAAGTTTCACGGGAATATTAACGAGCCCAAACCCGATGGCCCCGGTCCATATCGCTTTCATAACAATGATTTTAAATTTAGAGTCTTGCTGATAGGGATCAAAAACCGTGCAGTATCTATATAAAGCAGGATATAAGCTGAAGATTTTTATGCATTTCCGGCATTATACAGCCAAGAAAGTGCTGCCGGCACTAAAAGGAGAGGACCTGGATGCCTGTTTTTTATAAATCTGAAGTTTAACATTTAGGGCAACGCTTCTGGCATTTACAGAACATCCGGAGCTATTGCATATCGGCGCTAATTTTCCGCGTGCCGTAAACAGGTTCGTTTCCTTCCATAGTTTTTTGTTTAAAGCTAATAAATAAAATAGAGCCTAGAGATTGAAATCCCGGCCCATTGATAACCTATGAAAAACACCAATACTGATTTACTAAATTTGAACGTGCAATCCTTAATAAAATATAATCCCCAATCCTGCACGTATGACATAGAGCATGCAGGCGTAACGTACCAATTCCCGTTTGCTCTCTACCACCGGATAATGGAGCTGATAAACAATCGGACGACCGGGGAAGATTGCTACCTGATGTTGCCCATTGAAGAAAGGAAGTTGGTAAAGCGGTTAGGGTTATCCGGGGAATCCGATCCGGATTTCTGGCCAGATCAGGCCCCGGAATATTAGTCGCTATTCCAGCCAATCTGCACCCCAAACCGCACTCATAAGCATAAAAATAGGCGTAAAAAATTGATAATAAATTTATTACGCCTAATGTTTGGTAGCCTCGACAGGAATCGAACCTGTATCTGGAGCTTCGGAAACTCTTATACTATCCATTGTACTACGAGGCCA
>DASVMC010000502.1:0-3329 GCA_036384555.1 Niabella sp.
CGGAATAAAATTATAAAAATAATGCCTTATAAATAGTGATCAGGCTCATAGTGATCACGAGCACCCCTACTATTATAAACATTTTTTTTGGGGGTAATTTGGAGGTAAGCATGGCTGAGAACGGAGCCGTAACAATACCACCGATTAAGAGCCCGAGCACAATATTCCAGTGCTGCACACCCAGGGTGAATACAAAAGTGATGGCACTTGTAAGGGTAAGAATGAATTTGGCAACAGTAGAGCTTCCGATCACATAGCGGGGAGTGCGGCCGTTTTTGATCAATGTACCTGTAACCAATGGCCCCCAGCCGCCGCCGCCAAAGGAATCAATGAACCCGCCTATAAAACCTAAGGGAGTTAAGCGGGTAGCTTTGGGCCTGACTTTTAGATCTTTTTTCTTAAAGGTGTTCATCAATATGCGTACCCCCAGGTACAGGGTATAAGCGCCGATGAAAGGTTTTAAAAGTTTGGCGTCTTTTTCTCCAAGATAGGAGAGGGCCAGCGCACCGATAATGGCACCAACGACCGCCGGTATGGCCAGTGCTTTGGTGAGCTTTTTGTTGACATTTCCTAATTTGAAATGGCTGATACTGCCAGCTGCTGTTGTAAAGGATTCTGCCGAGTGAATGCTGGCGCTTACCACCGCCGGTGCAACATTGAGCATCAGCAATATAGCGGTACAGATAACGCCATAACCCATCCCCATAGAGCCTGCTACAATTTCTGCCAGAAAGCCTACCAGCAGCATCCAGTAAAACAGGTGATGATCTTTATTTAAAAAATGAAGGATATCGCCTGATAATCCAAATGCATAAATAATGTATATGGCAAAGGCGATGATCAGGAATAATCCGATGCCTATCAGGTAAGGCGTGCTGCGCCTTGTAGCGCTGGTTACTAAAACGGAACTTTCCATAATTTCGTTCTCCTGCTGAGGCGCTGAATCTGGTACAGTGGTACTGTCAATACCTTTTACCGCCAGTTCGCTGGTGATCTGGTTCAGCTTTTTTACTTTTTGGTCAAAGTCGCCTGTTAGTTGATCCCGTATCTGCTGCATATTATTCAGCAGCTCATTCATTTCGTCCGGCAGGGATGCGCTGAGCGTTTCGCGCAACCGTTTTGCAATAGTGGGCGATTTGCCATTGGTGGATATTGCAATTTTCAGGTGCCCTTTTTTTACGATCGATCCCAGATAAAAATCACACAATTCAGGTTTGTCTGCTACATTGATCAGCTTTTTTTCTTTTACCGCC
Source organism: Niabella sp. (assembly GCA_036384555.1). Classification (GTDB taxonomy): domain Bacteria; phylum Bacteroidota; class Bacteroidia; order Chitinophagales; family Chitinophagaceae; genus Niabella. The sequence goes on from DASVMC010000502.1 coordinate 1,254, forward strand.
ACGGCTCTTATTTCCTGCGCTGTGGCGATATCGTTTACTGCCGCAATAACCAGGTCTGCATTACGGATATCATCAGGAATATATCCTCTTTCTTCAATATGGAGATGGGCATATGTTGCTGAAAGCGCTTTGATGTCCGGCATTACCTCTTTGCCTACAAGCGTAACAGCGGTTTCCGGGGCATTCCCTAAAACCGCTTCCAGTTTTTCCCTGGCCACTTTTCCACCGCCAATGATCAATAGCCGTAGCTGTTCCAGCTTTAGAAAAACCGGGAACAACGAGTTCGATTCTGCTGAAACATTGTTACCGGTTATAGCTTGTTGTTCTTTCATGCAGGATAATTCGGGGATCGTTATTTCTTTTTATCCAGTATTTGTTCTACAGAATCTTTATAAGAAAACTGTTGTTTGTCCACTACCTCGCTTTTATGGAAAACCAATGAAGCCGGCGGCACACTGAAGGTGATCCAGGCATTGCCGCCGATGATACTATCCTTTCCGATTACCGTATCGCCTCCCAAAATAGTGGCCCCGGAGTAAATGATCACATTGTCTTCCACGGTCGGATGTCTTTTTTTATCTTTCCTGGTTTTGGCGGAATTTAATGCACCAATGGTGACGCCCTGGTAGATCTTTACCTTTTCACCGATAACGGCTGTTTCGCCAATGACCACCCCTGTGCCATGATCAATGAAAAAAGAGGCGCCGATAGTTGCTCCCGGGTGAATGTCAATGCCCGTTTTACTATGCGCATATTCTGTAAAGATACGGGGCAGTGCACGGATATCCTGTTTCCATAATTGATGGGAAATACGATAAATGGCAATTGCATAAAAACCGGGATAGGCATGCAGTACTTCTTCTTTATTTAATGCAGCCGGGTCGTTCACTATAAAAAAAGAGGCATCTTTTTGAAGCAGCTCGTAAATGCCGGGCAGCTCTTTAAAAAAATGATCAGACAGCCCCTGTGCTTTTGCGCCATCACTGACCACGTCATAAATAAGCGTGGTTAAATGACTTTTTAAAGAGAACCATCCTTTTTCAAGATCACTTTCTTTTTGATTGACACCCGTTTTGGGCACAAACAGAAATTCAAAGATATCATCAATAAACTGATGGCTCAGTTCCTTGTCCGGAATATTGCCGGTATGTTTTTTATTATGCCTTTGTAAAACGGCTAAAAAATCTTTTTCCTTCATGGGTCTCTTTTTTATAGTTGATCAGACCTTATGTTTTAAAAACGACAGAGGTCTGGAGGTTGCCGGCAGCAGATGGCCTCTTTACACGGCCTCAATCCATTTGCGTTGAGAGAAATCGCCAAATGTTTCGCCGTTATTCCGTTCCTGTATATAAATAGCAAATAAGTTGTCCAACGTCTCTAAAATGCCTGCTTCATCCAGGCTGTCCTTGTATTTTGTATTTAATCTTGCGCCTAAACGATCGCCACCGATGTGAAGGTTATATTTTCCCAGGGACGTTCCTACAAAACCGATCTCAGCATTGGGCGACCGGCCACAGCCATTCGGACAACCGGTCATCCGAACAATAATATCCTCCTCCTGCAACTGGTATTTGTGCAATAAGGGCTCTATTTTACTGATGAGGGTAGGCAGGTAACGCTGTGCTTCTGCCATTGCCAGTCCACAGGTGCTCAGTGCTACGCAGGCCATAGAATTTCTGCGCACCGGGCTGGAAGCTTCCGTGCTTTTGATGATCTGGTGCTCTTCTAAGAGCTGCTCGATGGCTGCTTTATCTTCATCCAGGATATCACTTAATATCAGGTTCTGGTTACAGGTAAACCTGAAATTGGCCTTACCTGTTTCAGCAATTTTTAATAAGCCGCTTTTTAAAGGATAATTTTTTTCATCCAGTACACGGCCATTTTCAATGAAAAGGGTATAATACCATTTCCTTTCATGATTTTGAGACCACCCGTAAGCATCTTTACGGCTGGTAAAGGTATAAGGGCGCGCAGGTTCAAATTGAAATCCGCAGCGCTTTTCCACTTCTTCACGGTAATTGTCGACCCCCATTTTATCAATGGTGTATTTCAGGCGTGCCTGTTTACGGTCGCTGC
>DASVMC010000503.1:0-4749 GCA_036384555.1 Niabella sp.
ATAATACATTAGGTTTATGGGTGATTGTGATCCCTGCTATCGGCGGAATTATTGTCGGGCTGATGGCGCTGTACGGATCAAAAGCCATCCGGGGGCATGGTATTCCGGAGGCAATGGAACAGATCCTGGTAAACCAGAGTAAAATAAAGCCGACCATCACCTACCTTAAGCCTGTTTCTTCGGCTATCTCCATCGGTACAGGAGGCCCGTTTGGTGCAGAAGGCCCTATTATTGCAACCGGTGGTGCATTGGGTTCTACTATCGGGCAGGTCTTAAAAATTTCACATAACGAGCGAAAAGTATTGCTGGCCTCGGGGGCCACAGCAGGCATGTCTGCTATTTTTGGCAGTCCCATTGCAGCCATTTTCCTGGCAATTGAGCTGTTACTTTTTGAGTTTTCGCCCCGCACCATTATACCTGTTGCCCTTGCCTGTATTACAGGCGCAGCGGGGCACTACCTTTTATTTGATACCCGCCCGGTTTTTGAGATCACTCAATCCATTGGTACCGTAACAAACACCGCCTTATTCACCTATAGCATCATCGGCCTTCTGATCGGGGTGCTCTCTGTGGGGGTCACCAAAATTGTGTACCTGATCGAGGACGGGTTTGAAAAGCTGCCCATTCACTGGATGTGGTGGCCAGCCATCGGAGGATTAGCGGTGGGCATTATCGGTTACTTTGCGCCCCGCACCTTAGGCGTTGGGTACAATAATATTACTGATGTATTAAACGGAGACCTGGCCATTCATGCAATTGCCATACTCTGTATTTTAAAATTCACCTCCTGGGCGATCGCCTTAGGCAGCGGCACATCGGGCGGAACCCTGGCACCATTGCTGACCATTGGAGGAGCAACCGGGGCCATCCTTGGCAGCATCGCATTACATTTTTTCCCGTCATCAGGCGTGGTGTTACCATTAGCCGCACTTGTGGGCATGGCGGCAATGTTTGCGGGTGCATCAAGGGCATTCATCACTTCTATCATTTTTGCAGTAGAATCCACCGGGCAATCCGGTGCATTACTTCCCTTACTGGCTACCTGCAGCGCTTCTTATATCGTTTCCTTTTTCCTCATGGAAAATACCATCATGACTGAGAAAATCTCACGCCGCGGTGTAAAGCTGCCATCGGCCTATGAGCCCAATCTGCTGGAACAGATTCCAGTGACCCAGGTAATGGATAAGAACGGCATTATTGTAAGCACGAACAATACCGTGGAACAGATCAAAGAATGGCTGGATGAAGAACCTGAATACAGAACCAATTATTTTATCGTTTGCGACCCCGAGGGTACTTATGCCGGTATTGCAAATGCTGCTGATATTTATAACAGCATCAACCGCCCCGAAACCAGTATCAACGAATTGATCTCTTTGGGTACTGAGCCTATTAAAGGTGCCGCCAACCTGCAAACTGCCATTGAAAGAATGGCGAAGGATAACATTGATGTGTTACCTGTGCTTGCTCCGGATGGTCATTCTATATCCGGGATCCTTTCTTATAAAAATATCCTTTCCAGCTACAAAATCAGGCTGGAAGACAATCAGCAGAAAAACCCCAGTATCTCCTTAAAAAGGAAACGCCTTGAAATGCTGGTTCATGGCAAAAGGATCCGGAAAATAGTGAAGGGGAACCGATAAACCAGCGGACCAAGAGGCCTGAATATCAATGCGTTTCGTATAATATTTTGTTATAAAAAATAAAAATACAGTTGCTACCACCCTTTATTCTACTTTTGCGTCCTTTATAGTAATTGTTCGGCTTGTTTTTTGCTTAACAATTCATTATTTGTTAGAAAAAGCTGTTAATCAGTTACTTAAAAATTGCAACGAATGAAGAAATTTTTTACTGCGGGTCTTTTTTTTATGAGTTCCCTGATGGCTTTCAGCCAGGAAGATATTGCCACGATGCGCGAAAATGCCCGAAAATTTATGATGTCCGGTGATATGGAGAACGCCATCCTGGTATTGAACAAGGCGGCGCAAACGGATAAAAGCAATACCGATGTTCAAAAAGACCTGGCACTTGCCTATTATTATAAAAAGGATTATGCCAAAGGTCTTGAAGTAATCAAACCGTTATTGGAATCCGGCAATGCCGATGTTTCTACCTATCAGCTGGCAGGCACCCTGTACCGGGGAACAGACAACGGCAAAGAGGCTGAAAAAGTTTATAAAGATGGTATTGCTAAATTTCCGGGCGCTGGACCTTTGTACAGTGAGTACGGGGAAGTGCAGGAAGTGATGAAAAACGGGTCAGCAGCCATTGCCATGTGGGAAAAAGGTATGGAAGTAGCGCCTTCCTATGCAGACAATTATTATAACGCTGCTATTTATTATTACAAGCGGCCGGAAGGTAAGTTATGGGCGATCCTTTACGGGGAGATATATGCCAATATGCAAAGTCTGAATCCAAAATCCAACAATATAAAAAAGATGGTGCTGGATGCTTATAAAGAACTTTTTGCGTCTGAAATTTCCAAGACAGCCACTGCTGCTAAAAATCCTTTTGAAAAGGCAGTGCTGGAGACCTTTGCCCGTCAGTCGGGTATAACCGCACAGGGGCTGACACCTGAAACACTGGCTATGATCCGCACCCGTTTTATACTGGATTGGATGAATAATTACGATAAGCAGTACCCTTACAAGTTATTCCAGTATCATCAGCAATTAATGAAGGACGGTATTTTTGATTCATATAACCAATGGATGTTTGGCCCGGTAGCCAGCCAGTCCAATTTTGAAAGCTGGGCAGCTGCTCACAAGGATGAGTATGACAAATTCACCGCTTTTCATACATCAAGAATATTCAAGATGCCTGCTGGTCAGGTCTATTCCAATAGAAAATAAAGGAGTAGCCATCCTCCCGAAACTGAACCACTTCTTTTTTTGAAGTGGTTTTTTATTTAATAGATTTTTCTTAATTTGTTAATTATAAATGAATGCTAATGAACTTTCCTGCTTTCAGGTTATTTGACTCGATTGATTACCAGCTGAAACGTTTTCCAAAATCCAATATGCTGAATGCCAAAGTAAATGGCCAATGGAAATCTTTTTCAACCCGGGAGGTTGGCGATCTGGTTAACCAGCTTTCAGCAGGCTTATTAAAAAAGGGCATCAGGGGCAGCAATGAGTCTACTGAAGAAAGCGATAAAATCGCCATTATCAGTCAAAACAGGCCTGAATGGGTGTTTACAGATCTGGCCGTACAGCAAACAGGAGCAATTCTAATCCCTATCTATCCCACCACCAATCCGCATGAACTGGAATTCATCTTAAATGAATCCCAGGCCAAATTTATTTTTGTCAATAATAAGGAGCTGTTAGAAAAAGTACAATCGGTACAGAGCCCCTTTTTACAAGGTATTTATACTTTCGAGCATCTTGAAGGAGTACCTCATTATTCTGAATTATTAACACCTGTAGACGAAAACCTTGCAAAAGAGCTGGACGCCAGTAAACAGGCGATCAGCCCCGGGCATACCGCTACTATTATTTATACATCGGGCACTACCGGAACGCCCAAGGGAGTAATGCTGAGCCATCAGAATATTGTAAGCAATGTATTTTTCTCAAAAGCCAGTTTCCCGTTTCCGGACCAGCCTCAGACAAAGTCATTAAGCTTCTTACCCCTTAACCATATTTTTGAAAAGACCATTACCTATATTTACCTGTTCAGCGGCATTGATATTTACTATGCAGAGAGTATGGACACCATTGCAGACAACCTGAGAGAGGTACAACCCAATGGCTTTGCTACAGTTCCCCGCCTGCTGGAAAAAGTCTATGAAAAGATAATGATCAAAGGAAAGGAGCTGACCGGTATAAAGAAAGCATTGTTTTACTGGAGTGTGAACCTGGGTACGCAATATGACAACCGGGTTCATAAAGGCTGGCTGTATAATAAAAAGTTGAGCATCGCGCGCAGGCTTGTTTTTAGCAAATGGCGGGAAGCCCTGGGCGGCAATGTGCAATTTATTATAACCGGCGGGGCTGCTGCACCCGAAAAATTACTACGTATTTTTAATGCCGCCGGTATCCCCGTTTTTGAAGGTTATGGCCCTACAGAACACAGTCCCGTGATCTGTGTAAACCGGAAGGCCGATAATTATATCGGAACAGTTGGACCAGCCATTGACGACATAGAAGTGCAGATAGCAGCAGATGGTGAAATACGGGTAAAAAGTCCTTGTGTGATGCAGGGTTACTATAAGCGCCCTGAACTTACCGCCGAAGTAGTACAGGATGGATGGCTGAATACAGGTGACATCGGCGAATGGGTGGAGAACAGGTATTTAAAAATCACGGACCGCAAAAAGGAGTTGTTTAAAACCAGCGGGGGAAAATATGTAGCACCACAACCTATTGAAAATAAAATGAAGGAGAGCAAGTTCATTGAGCAAATAATGGTTGTTGGCAATGATAAAAAGTTTGTGAGCGCATTAATTGTACCTTCCTTTCTTACTGTTAAAGACTGGATGCGGGAGCAAAAGCTGGATATTGGTACCAATGAAGAAATTGTAAAAAACGCAAAGGTCCATGACCTGTTCCGATCGGTCATTGATTACCATAATGCGAACTTTAACCATGTAGAGCAAATCAAGAAATTTCATTTATTACCCAATGAATGGAGTGTGGAAACAGGAGAAATGACCCCTAAACTCAGCTTAAAGCGAAAAGTAATCCTGGAGAAATTCGGGAAAGAGATCGATGAAATTTACAGCTGAGGAACCTTTACTATAAATCA
>DASVMC010000504.1:0-2184 GCA_036384555.1 Niabella sp.
TCAAAACCCTTGATGGCAACCCGATTACCCATGTTGGGCTTTATCTTAAGAACGGGTATTTTATTAATTCGGCATCAAAAGGTGTAACCATCGCCAACCTCAGAAGCGCCTACTGGGCATCCAAATATGTTTCCTGCGGAAGGATCAATCTTACAAGATCTACGCGTATCAGAAATGTATCAAAGAACTAATGCCGCTTTACAGGGCTGTTAGTGAAGAGGCGCCGTATTCATTAATGTGCGCAGCTGCGTATTACAGTCGTTATAATCACGTGTTAACTGTGCGTTCTCGGCTTTCAAAGCTTCTACCTGCCGGGGAGCATCTCCCAGGTCCGAGATCATATTAGACGCCTCCAGGTAACGCTGAAAAACATCAATAACACTTTTGTTTAACCGGGAATACATGCTACTGTCCTTGTATTGCAGGTTATTCAAAACCCTTAGCTTTTCTCCTATAACGGAGTTCAGATAGGCTTTCTGGGATCCGGGTTTGCGCAAAGAGTCGATGAGGACCTTTGTTTCTTCCATCGTCTGAACAAAATGATCCTGTGCTGCCTCCTGTAATTTAAACGTGTTCAACTGTTGCCGCATCATTCGGTTGTCCTTAGTAGGTACCAGCGTATCAAAATAAAAAGCTACTAAAACAAAAGCCACAGCCAGTATGAACAATAATAAAAACTTCCAGAATGCCTGCTGACGCTCTTTAGCATTGATTACAATTTGTGCCATCCTCTATTTTATTATTTTGTCTGTTAATGATGCTTAATCTGCCAGGAAGAAACCCCGTTTTCTGGCCTGTACCTCTTCTTCCGGAACAATGAGTTTTTCTTTTACAAAAATGCCTGTTTCTTTTTTCTTACCAATATAATCAAGGGCTGCAAGATTGGTAAAGAGCTGAAGGATCAACGCGCAGAATTTTATATTCTTTTCAATTCCCTGACGGATATTTAAATGGTCATATCTGTAGTTGGTAATGCTGGTGATCTCCTCTTCCAGCTCTCCCTGGTTCACATTGCACCATTCCGTAAAGTAGTTGATCATTTCTTCTTTTGCAGAACCCACATAAATATCTATTGCATTTTTTATCACCCTTGCCAACCCTGACACGGCCGTCATTAAGTGCACCGGCGTTCCGAACATAATGCTGTGGCGATAATTACCGTATTCCCGGGATATATAAAAAAGCACCTGCTCGCTTAATTGCCGCACAGGATCGATCAGGTCATTCTGCTGATTTTTCTGAAGGATCTTTTGCAGTATCTGTAAGGCATTCAGTTCCATCCTGCCAAAAAACTGTTCCGTTTCTGCATGATGTTGCACCAGGCTTTCATGGCTGTTCACAGATGTACAGGGAGGAATATACTCTTCCTCCAGGGAAACAGACTGGTCTCTTATCAATACTTTGCCCACCGGCAGCTGAAACCCGCCCAGGGCGTTCAAAGAAGTTTCTGCAACCGGCAGCAATGAAACCGAATAAGCAGGTTCTGTAAAGGGTAACCGGATAGGTTGTTCTTCCGGATTGGCCACACCGGCAGGGACCGAGTTATACGGATCCACAGAAATGATCACATAGTAGGCTTCTGCCCTTCCCTGCAGCTCCTTAAACGGAACGCTAAGGCCCGGTATCTTTGCGCTCAGCTGGTTAACATTATCAGAAGAATCTGAATGAAACTGAATAACGTACCCGCCTCTTGTAATGGCGGTACAGGACATGATACGCACGTTCACATGCTGCATATTGTCCACATTCACCCAGATCTTTGGCGGCTCAACAGCTGTGCTGACCGGCAACAAGCCATAATTATGGTCATTCAGAAAAACGGTATTGCTCAATGCCTGCTGGTAAAGCGCTGCATTATGCTGGGCAATGAAATGATTTTTATTGATCTTCATCCCATTTACCCAGTTCACTGGTTTATATTCCTGTACCCGATTCATATTACTTCATTTTTTTAAGATATCCGAGAACAAATAATAATATCATTTTCTCTTACCTTATTAACAAATATGGTTCTTTCCGGATCAATATATTTTGTAAACAATGTGTACCATTTCGGCTTTTTAAAAAAGATCCATCCTGATGATTCTCCTTTCTCATTGATATAAGTGATAGTAGCATTGGGATGCCGGTCATTATAATCATTGATAAAATAATAAAACAGCTCTCCAAACTCCATATCCAACG
>DASVMC010000505.1:0-5348 GCA_036384555.1 Niabella sp.
GATCAGGGGAAGGTCATATTCCCGGGCCAGTGCCGCAAATTGTTCAAAGTCCGGAACATTCAGTTTAGGATTTCCCAACGTTTCAATATAGATCGCTTTTGTTTGATCATCAATCAGTGAACGGAAACTGCTAACCTGGTCGTCTGCTGCAAAACGGACATCGATCCCCAGCCTTTTAAAAGAGACTTTGAACTGATTGAAAGTACCTCCGTATAAGAAGGGAGAGGTTACGAAATTCTCACCTGCCTGTAACAGGTTTGTAATGGCGAGGAACTGAGCTGCCTGGCCGGATGCTGTTGCTACAGCAGCCACACCACCCTCCAATGCCGCAATCCGCTGCTCAAATACATCGGTGGTCGGGTTCATGATGCGCGTATAGATATTGCCGAATTCCCTTAAGCCAAAAAGATTGGCTGCGTGATCTGCATTTTTAAAAACATAAGAGGTGGTCTGATAAATTGGCACAGCGCGGCTTCCGGTTGTTGGGTCCGCCTGCTGACCGGCGTGTACCTGTAACGTGTCGAAATGTAATTGGTTGCTCATAATCGTTTTATGGATTTAGATAAGTGGATAATAAAATTGGAATAAGTACCGGGAATTGTAACCCGTTCGGGTAGATAATTATATATGCCTGCTAAGGCATACAACAAATGCAACAGCACATTACAGGAGTAATGGTATTAATGATCATTGATCTTGTTGTCATTTGTTTCATGGGGACAACGAAGTTAGTAGCGTTTTGTTTCATTTCAAAAAAAATTATAACATCGAAGATGGTATACAAAAAAGCCCACCTGATAAACCAGATGAGCTCTTATTAATAATATCGTATTGTAATAGCTGCCTGACTTATCTTTCCATCCGCCAGCCGGCGGATTGGTTGGAGTTGGCACCTTGCTTATTGATCGTGCAGGTTGCCAAGGCTTCATTGGGCCAAACCCTCTGCCTTTCTTGATAAGATCCCGTAGTTACGGGAAAAATTTTAAAGAACACCGGTCCGCTAGGGGCGGACCGCCGCAAAGATAAGCAATAGCTTGTAAAGAAAAAAGCAGGACCTTATTTTTAGTGTTCCGGCTTATTGATTGATCGTCTTCTGTTGAAAAGTACAGGGCCCTGGTACTCAGCACAGGTAAGACGGCTTCAGCATAGTTTCTCCTTTTACGGGAGATTCATTTTTTAACCAGTGTATCCTTTTTAATAAAGGAAACACACCTGCCCCGGGCCGGTGTGAAACGTACAGAGTTTTGTAATAAAAACAGGTTTGAGCTTTCTGCCTTATAAATACATATGGCTCAATGATATGTACAAACAATTGTTAGTTTAATTGTATTTTTTTTGAATAAAATCTAATTATTTGTTTTTTATTGATGCTTTAAGATTTGTTTTTTGAAGTAAAATATATTTTTTTTAGATTTTTTCAAATTCTATTTTTGTCGCCTAAAAAATATCCGACATGCTTACAAAGCCATTTGAGATTCCGCTAACGCAATTGTCTGCTATAGGTCTTAAGGGGAATAAAACCATACATTACCAGTCAGCCCCCGAAGTATTAATAGCAGCTACCCTCACCAACAAACAGGGATTATTAAGTGATACAGGCGCGCTGGTGGTCAGTACCGGGAAATTTACCGGGAGATCGCCCAGGGATAAGTTTATTGTGAAAGATGCAATAACGGAAGCCACTGTAGACTGGGGCAACTTTAACAATCCTATTGACGAATTGTATTTTGACCGGATACTGGAAAAAGTGCAGCATTACCTGAACCAGCTGGACGAGCTGTGGATCCGTGATTGTTATGCAGGTGCCGCACCGGAATACAGGATGAATGTGCGTATTGTTAATGAACTGCCCTGGATGAATTTATTTGCCCATAATTTATTCCTCCGGCCGGCAGCGGAAGCACTGGAGGAGCTTGAACCGGATTGGCATATTCTTTCTGCGCCGGGACTGGAACTGGATCCGGTACATTGCGGTACAAGACAACAGAATGCAACCATAGTGAGTTTTAAGCATAAAATGATCCTGATTGCCGGCAGTAGTTATACCGGGGAGATAAAGAAAGGGATGTTTTCGGTTTTAAATTACCTGCTGCCTCAGACGAAAAATGTATTGAGTATGCATTGTGCGGCAAATGTTGGGCGAAAAGGAGATACCGCGTTGTTTTTTGGTTTAAGTGGTACGGGCAAAACCACTTTAAGCACCGATCCTGACCGCAGATTAATTGGTGATGATGAGCACGGGTGGGATCGGAATAAGGTATTTAATTTTGAAGGGGGATGTTATGCAAAATGCATTCATCTTTCTGAAGAAAAAGAGCCCGAGATCTACCAGGCTATTAAACCCGGTGCCCTGGTTGAAAACGTAACTTTTTACCCGGGAACGGAGCGCATTGATTTTAATGATGCATCCATTACCGAAAATACGCGCGTCGCCTATCCTATAAATTTTGTTGCCCATTCCGTACCCGGTGAAACCGGTGGAGTACCCAAAAATATTTTCTTTTTAACCTGCGATGCTTATGGGGTATTGCCGCCTGTTGCCCGCCTGACCAAAGAACAGGCACTCTACTATTTTATAAGCGGGTATACCGCTAAGATAGCCGGAACAGAAGCCGGGGTAACGGAGCCCAAAGCGACCTTCAGCGCCTGTTTCGGAGCTCCCTTTATCCCGTTGCATCCCCGAAAATATGCTGAAATGTTGGGTCAAAAGATCGCTGCGCATGGTGTAAAAGTATGGATGGTCAATACCGGATGGACGGGAGGGGCGTATGGTACCGGCTCCCGGATACAGCTGCGGTATTCCAGGGCTATGATCCATGCGGCGCTTAATGGAGCGCTGGACCAGGTGGAATACCATAAAGATCCCGTTTTCGGGTTGATGATCCCGGATCGTTGCTCCGGGGTTGATACAAAAATTTTAACTCCGGAAAATACATGGGAAAGCAGAGCGGCTTATGCTGCACAGGCGAAGGAGCTTGCCGCTGCTTTTGTGCAGAATTTTGAACAGTACAGGAATCTGGTCCCCCGTGAGGTGATCATGGCCGGACCAGGGATTTAAAAAGGATCCTGAGTGGGTATATGAAGAAAGGACCGCTGTAAAAGGCGGTCTTTTGTATTTCGGCGTTTACTTTTTCCGGTCTTTTTTGGGTGCTGCAGGGCCGCCTAAAAAATATTTGCTGGTTTCAGGAAAATAAGTATTTTTGAATTGAATACGTATTCAATAACTCTTAAAGACCGCTGTTTGGCAAAGACAGATTATAAAAGCAACAGGAACTATACGTCCGAAGATGTAGCAAAAATGGCCGGAGTGTCACAGGCTACTGTTTCGCGGGTTTTTGCCGGCGGTGCCAATGTTTCTGAGAAGAAACGTAAAAAAATACTGGAGATTGCAGAAAAGATCGGGTACAAACCCAATGCCCAGGCCCGCAGCCTGATTACCCGCAGAACGATGATGATCGGGATTATTATGCGGAACATCCGTGATCCTTTTTATGCAGCTGTGCTGGAAATCTTTCACACCCGCTTTGCTCCGCTGGGGTATCAGCTCATCTTCAATAATTCAGAAAATGAAGTAATACAGGAATCGGAAATTGCCAAATTGCTGGAATATAATGTGGAGGGCATTATTGTTACAGATGCGCTTTTATCAGAAGGCGCTACAAGAAAGCTGAAGCAGAACGGGATCGTATCCATTTTGTTTAACCGTTATACCGACGGCCTGGATTGCAGCGCCGTTTATTGTGATAATTACCTGGCGGCAAAGCAGATTGCGACTTACCTGGTTGAAATGGGGCACAGAACGTTTGCTTTTATATCCGGCCCGCCGGATACCTCCACCACGATTGACCGGTTAAAAGGCTTCCGGGAAGTGCTGGATGAGCGGCAGATCACCGATCTGACAATTATACCAGGCAGCTATACCTATGAAAGCGGGTTCCAGTCGGCCCAGGAATTAGTGACCCGTAACAAACACATTGATGGCATCTTCTGCGGCAGTGATATTATTGCGCTGGGCGTAATGGATGCCGTTCGGTTGGTGGGCTTCCGGATACCGGAAGATATATCCGTGGTAGGGTTTGATAATATCCGGATGCTGGGATGGACACCGTACCCGCTGACTACCTGGGAACAACCACTGGAAGATATGGTAACCAGTACAGTAGAACTGTTACTGAAAGAAATAGACGATAAAAATGCGGCGCCACAGATTATTGCGATGAAAGGGCATTTAGTGATCCGGAATACAGTAAGAAAAAAAGGCTGATTTTTTTTGAATCATTTTGAATACGTATTCAAAATGCGAAGGAGAAGTATTGCCTGTTGGTAACCAGAAAGATGAATAAGATCCTTTTACTGCTAAACAAAAATTGCTCAGATTATGAAATGTAACATGAACCGCATATTGAATGCATTGCCTGAGGGCGACATGGTTCGGAAACAGAAAAACCACTGGTTGTTTTTATCAAAACGCGGACTGATTGCTTTTGCTTTTTATTTATCCTTTGCTGCTGCAAATGCAACAGTGCCCCATTTCACGGCAACCGCATCTCCCGGTCTTCGGGATACACTGCCGTCTTATGTACTCAATGGCCTGGTACAGGATGAGAACAGGAACCCGGTCCCCAATGCTTCCATACGCATCAGGGAGAGCGGAAAGAGTACCTCCACCAACCTGGATGGTAAGTTTATTATTGAAGCCAAAAGCGGCGACTCCCTGCTGGTTTCCTTTGTGGGTTATATCTCTCAGTCAGTATTACTGGGAAATGATCCCGTTATTACGATCAGTATGGTTCCGGATGTTGAAGGTCAGAAACTCAACGAAGTGCAGGTGGTGGGTTATGGATCACAAAAAAAAGTGACCATGGTGGGCGCTGTATCTTCCGTTAATGTATCCGAGATTCAAAAATTTTCAACACCCTCATTGACCAATGCCATTGGTGGTAAGCTGGCCGGGGTCATTACACGGCAAACATCCGGCGAACCGGGCTATGATGCAGCGCGGATTTTTATCCGGGGACTGGTTTCCCAAAGCGGGGTCAACAAACCGCTTATTATTGTGGATGGTGCTGAACGCGAGCTTCAGGATTACTGGACCACGATGAACATACAGGATATTGAAAGCTTTTCCATATTAAAGGACGCCTCTGCTACTGCTGTATACGGTAACCGGGGCGCGAACGGCGTGGTGCTGATCACGACTAAAAAAGGAAAAGTGGGAAAACCGGTTGTGACGTTAAGAACAGAAGCTGCCGTGGTTACGCCACTGCGATTACCGGATTATATCAACGGGTATGAATATGCGCAGCTGGTGAATGAAGCACTGCAAAACGTGGACCAGTCACCCAAGT